>DATIPP010000231.1:0-17160 GCA_035471825.1 Gammaproteobacteria bacterium | reverse complement strand
TGTCCCCATCAAGCGCCTGTTAAACAAGGACTATGCCGAAGGTCTCGCGGCCGGTATTCACCTGGACCGTGCCACTTCCAGTGAAGAACTGGGGGGCGTTATGGAAGTTGCCATCAAAGGCCGGCACACGACGCATTTCTCCGTGCTGGATACGGAAGGCAACCGTGTGTCCGCCACGTTGAGTATCAACTATCCCTTTGGTTCCGGTTTCATGCCACCGGACACGGGGGTTGTTTTGAACGATGAAATGGATGATTTCGCCATCAAGCCATTGACCCCCAACGCGTACGGCCTGGTGGGCGACGAGGCCAACCAGATCGCTCCCGGCAAGCGTCCCCTGTCCAGCATGTCGCCGACGTTTATCGAGACCGGTGACAAGGTCGCCATACTCGGCACACCCGGCGGCAGCCGTATCATCAGCATGGTCCTCCTGGGCATCCTGGATTTTGCCGATGGCAAGTTGCCGAAGTCCTGGGTAAGCCTGCCGCGTTATCATCACCAGTACCTGCCGGACGAGATCCAGTTCGAGAAAAACGGGTTAACGGCACGCGAGATACACGGCCTGAAACGGCTCGGTCACACTGTGACGGAAAAAAACCGGCGCTACGGTGACATGCAGGCAATCCTCTGGTACAAACCACGTAATATCATTTTTGCCGCGAGTGATCCGCGCGGTGAGGGCGAAGCAACAGTCAGCTCGATACGTTCCGGGGAGTAATCATGCAGACGGCGGGCAGGTTTGAGTCCTTTGAATCTTTCTGGCCTTTTTATCTCGCAGAGCACAGGAAACCACTTACGCGGTGGCTGCATTTCACCGGTACCGCCAGTCTCCTGCCGTTGTTCATTCTTGCATTGATCGATTCATTCTGGTGGTTGTTGCTGTACCCGGTCTGTGCCTATGGTCTTGCCTGGTCCGGGCATTTTTTTATCGAACGAAACAGGCCCGCCACGTTTTCCTACCCCCTATGGTCGCTTTTCGGTGATTTCAAAATGTTCTGGTACATGTTGATCGGCAGCATGAACGAGGAGTTGCAACGTAACGGGATTGGTAATACCTGAAATCAGACTGTTTCAGATACCCTTAACGCTGGCATTTCGGGCAATAGTAGGCTGAACGCTGGCCGATTCGTTCCGACCTGATAATACTGTTACAAACCTTGCAGGGTTCTCCGGCACGATCGTAAACCATCAACTCCATGCGAAAGTAACCGGGTTCTCCATTACCGTTCAGGAAATCGCGCAGGGTGGTGCCGCCTTTCCTGATCGCCTTCTTTAACACGGTCTTGATGGCATTGGCCAGTCTCCCGTAGCGTTTCCACGAAACTTTCCCGGCCTTGCGTTTCGGATGAATACCGGCGGCAAACAGTGCCTCGCTGGCATAAATGTTTCCCACGCCGACGACAATGCGGCTGTCCATGATGAAGGTCTTTATTGATTGCCGCCGCTGCCTGGATTTGGCAAAGAGAGAGTCGCCGGTGAAATTATCACCGAGGGGTTCCGGCCCGAGATGGCACAGCAGGGGATGCTTTAACGGATCGGCCATGGTCCAGTGTACGGAACCGAAGCGCCGGGGATCGCGAAAGCGCAGCCGGTGACCGGCTTCGAAACAGATATCAACGTGATCGTGTTTATCCGGGGGTGTTTCTTCCATCAGGATACGCAGGCTGCCCGACATTCCAAGGTGCAGCAACATGCAACCGTTCTCCGCCTGGAACAGGAGGTATTTCGCCCGGCGCGAGAGTCTGCGGATCAACTGCCCACTGAGTTGATCGTCGAGCGATGCCGGTACCGGCCAGCGCAGGCGGCTATCACGCACGATGATTTTTTTAATCTTTTCGCCGACAACATAGGGAGCGATCCCGATGCGGGTCGTTTCGACTTCGGGAAGTTCGGGCATTCTTTCAGCTATTAGCCAGCTATTAGCAACTAGTTGTTCTTAATTGACCTGGTCGGCACCGGGTTGGTTGTTGCCGGGCGTTTGATCTTGCTTGTCTTCTTCTTTTTCGTGCGGGAAGAGGCGTTCCTTGTCGTAGCCGCTGAGGTGATACTGGATGCCGAGGTCGGTTCGTGCCAGGACCGGTTTTGTCGGGTCTCCGACCAGTTCAAATACCAACGGTTCTCCTTCGCTGAACTCAAAACTTACCTGTCCGTACGGTTCGGCCGGTTCGTAACGCTGGACGGTAACAGCACGGACATCCTTCCAGGACTGCGCCAGTTGTGCCGCATCGACATCGCTTTCAGCGCCCGCCGCGCCGGTGGTCCATACGCCGTCGAAATTTTGCAACGCGAGTCCCGGCAGGTTAATCCCGATGACTTTACGGTCGCCGGGGAACAGCCGGTTATCGAGGTAGAACGCAGGCGAGGTGCGTAACTGCTGAAAAAGCGAGTCGTCGATGAGATGCACGGTTTCATCAATGCGCACGTAACGGTTTTCATTCAGCGGATGCGTATCGCCGAAGTCGATGCGTGTGCCGTTGAGAATGACGCTGGCCTGCGGTTCATCCAGCTGGAAACGCGACAAATCGATATCTTTTACCGGGAGTTGCGTGTGGCTGGCTTGACTGGACAATTGCAATAATTGCCTGATACGCACCGGGTGCGCCGGCAGGTGATAGGGTGCCTGCATCATCCATTCCCCTCCCTCGTTTACGAAGCGGATTTCATCCAGGCCGTGACGCACGATCGTTATCGTGTCGATGGTATCCGGCTGCAAGCGGGTCAACGGTTCCGGCTTTTCATTTTCCCCTCCGGGTTCATAGAACAGGTACGCGCCCAGTCCGGCGACAAGGAGGAATAACAGGATATTGAGAATGAGACGGGAACGCACGATTTACTGTTTCTTTCTGCGCCACCAGATAGCCAGACCGGTCATCATTAAAAACAACGGTAATATGATCAGGAAACCGAAGCCGATGATCCCGGAGGCCAGTGGTGACAATTCAAGTTGCGTATCGTTTGCGACCCTGGCGGGGATGGAAATAAAGTCGTCCTTGCTGCTTAACCAGTTGATGAGCCGAATACCCAGGTCGAGGTTGCCGCTGCTGTTGACGTAGGCATTGGAAATAAAATCGCCGTCGGTGATCACGGCGATCCGCTGTTTCAATGTTACCAGTTCATCACCGTCATCCTGTTCCACTTCGCGTTCCAGTCCGACACCCAGATCCAGCGGTCCGTGTTCTTCCGTCTGTGCATCAAAATTGACCTCACCCTGCAAGGGGCCTTTTTCCACCCAGGTATGATCGCCGCTGCTCAAAAACGGTTTACTGTCCCAGGTGTCATTTTCCTCCACTTTCAGCGCGGTCGCCGTCGGGAAGAAGGTGGTGTAATCAAAATCCCTGGTAATGGGATGCGGCGGATAGAGTGATGTGGTCATAAGGACGATACTCGGATCGTCGATACCGATCAGGCTGCCGGCAAAATCGATCATCATGCCGGGCTCCTTTTTGATATGCAGAGTGTCGGCGAGTGCATCAAGTCCGTGCAGGCTGCCGGGATCGTTGAACCAGAGCAGGTTGCCACCCGATCGGACATATTCGAGGATCAGTTCCACCTCGCCGGGCAGGTAGTCCACGTCTGGACTCGCAATGACGAGAAGCCGGGTGTTTTCCGGGATAGCATTGACAGAGGCCAGGTTCAACGGCTGGATCTTGAAGCCGCGGCTTTTCAGTTGTTCCACCCACAGGCTGACATCGTGATTGGCTTCACCGAGCGCACTGCGTTCGCCATGACCTTCAACAAAGGCAAGCCAGTTTTCCTCGCCCCGGGCAAGACGCTGCAGGGCGTTTGTCATTTCTTCCTCGCGGTCGGATTTCACATGCTCGGTACGATCCCTGTAACGAACAATCATTTCGCCGTCGATACTGATACCGAGATTCCGCACTTCGTCCGGAACGATATCCGGGTTAATGAAATGCAGCTCGATGTCCGGTTTCACGCGCTGGTAACGTTCAACGAACTGTTTGACCGCTTCCCGCAGTTCCGGGTTGTTCCGGGAGTAGGAGGTAATCTCTATCGGTCCCTCCAGCTTGTTCAGCACGTCCACGCTGGCATCGGAAAGGGTGTGCCTGCCGCTCTGGGTCCAGTCCATCTGCACTTCATGCCGGGTGCTGAGCCAGCCAACAAGTCCGGCCAGCGCCACGATCAACAACACCATGACGATGCTGTTAAGCCGTGACTGCAGTCGTGTCGTCCGGGTAATTTTCATATTCGATATAATCCAGCCGGTTTATTGATACAACCGTTCCCCGTCCAGCCGCCAGACGCTGAGCGCAATAAAGACCGTGATAATGATCAGGTAATAGATCAAGTCGGTGGAATTGAACAATCCCATGATCAGGTTGTTGTAATGGTTGAGCAATGACAACCAGGTAAAGATTTGTTTGAAGGTTTCCGATCCTGTCGTCGCGGCCAGGTTGATAATCCACAACATGAACAGGATACCGAACGTGATAATCGCGGCGATGCTGGTCTGGCTGGTAAGTGTTGAAATGAACAGGCCGATGGCGGCGAAACTCGACATCAACAGGAACAGGCCGAACAGGCCGGCGGCAAGCTGCCCCATGTCCAGCTGCGATCCCATCAGCAGCGACAACGGCATCAATGCGATCAAAAACAGCATGATCAGAAGGAAACAGACGGTGCCGATATATTTACCCAGTACCAGTTCGGTAATGCTGACCGGCGATGAGAACAACAACTTGATCGTGCCATTACGGCGTTCCTCGCTGAAAAGGCGCATGGTGATAAACGGCGTGACCAGTAACAGGACAATGCCTGTTACCTGGAACAATCCCGTCACCACGATCTCGGTCAGCCCGCGATCCTCGAGCCACGGCGTCGGTGACATGAACTGGTTGAGTAACAGCAGAAAAAATATCGCCAGAAGGAATTCCACCACGGCGAGAATGATCCAGGCGAGCGGTGATTTGAACAGGCGACGCAGTTCCTGAGCGGCGATGATCAGCGTCGTATTCATGCCAGCTCCTCCGTGGCAACGGTGGCCTGTTCACCGCCTGTCAGTCGCATGAAGGTTTCTTCCAGCGAATCACTTTCCGGGATCATTTCAAACAGGCCCCAGCAGGAATTGACGGACTGCTTCACGAGCGCATCAAGCGCATCCGAGTTCCGGTCCAGCGTGATACTGAAACGGTATTCATCGATTACATCCGCCGACAACACACCGTTTATGGATTCAATCGTGGTGATGTCCGGAGCTTCCCTGAAGGCAAGCTGTAACGCTGTTTTGTCCTCGTCACCATGCAGGCTGTTCAGTTTCTTGTCGAAAACCAGGCGGCCGTTATGAATAATCAGGGCGCGATCGCAGATTGTCTGTACTTCCGGCAGGATATGCGTTGACAGGATAACGGAATGATCGCTGCCAAGCTCCTTGATGAGTTTGCGTATCTCGCGGATCTGGATCGGGTCGAGCCCGCTGGTCGGTTCATCCAGGATGACCACCGCTGGCGAATGGATGATCGCCTGGGCGATTCCGATGCGTTGCTGAAATCCCTTGGACAGGTTGCCAATCAACCGGTGCCCGACCGACTCCAGGCCGCAACGGTACTTGCAGTTCAGGATGGCGTTTTTCAGGTCCTTTTTACGCAGGCCGCGAAGACGGCCGGCGTAGGCAAGATACTCATCAACAGTGAGGTCGATGTAAAGCGGCGGTTTTTCCGGCAGAAATCCGATCTGTGACTTGGCGGCGCGGGGAGAGTCAATAATGTCATTTCCCGCGATACTGACCGAACCGGTGCTGGCTGTTAATACGCCGCTGATGATCTGCATGGTTGTGGACTTGCCGGCGCCGTTCGGCCCCAGGAATCCAAGTACTTCTCCCCGTTCGACCGTGAAACTGACATTATTGACGGCACAATAATCACCGTAATAACGATAAACCTGTTCGATCGAGATCAGGACTTCACCGGTGGTCATGGCAACATCCTTGTTGTCCGTTTACAGCATAAAAACTGCGAACTGTAATCTGCCCGTGTTATGTTCATAAAAGATCCCTTCATGGGCGGCTTATTATTACGAATAGAGTGTGAGTTTCAAGCAAAGACTGTAAATGAATTACCGATTACTGGGTATAGACACGGGCGGGACCTTTACCGACTTTGTATTCCTTGACGGTGATACGCTCCGGATACACAAGGTTATCTCTACCCCGGAGGCGCCCGAAGAGGCGATTCTCAAGGGCATCCGGGAGATGGCGATCGAATTGCGGGACAGTCGTGTTATCCACGGGTCCACCGTTGCCACCAACGCCGTGCTGGAGGGCAAGGGAGCGCGAACCGCCTATATCACCAACCGCGGTCTCGGTGATGTATTGACGATCGGGCGCCAGGCGCGGCGGGAACTCTACAACCTGCAACCGCAGAAAACTCCCCCGCCGGTACCGAAAGAATTCTGTCTGGAAACCGGCGGACGGCTGGGTGCCGACGGCGAGGTTATCGAACCGTTGACCGACGCTGACCTGGAGGAGCTGCATGAACGATTGAGCGAGCTGAAGCCGCAGTCCGTGGCCATCAATCTGTTGTTTTCCTACCGTGATGCAAGCTTCGAACGCCGGATCGCGGACAGCCTGCCGGAAGGCCTGTTCGTGAGTTGTTCCTCGTCCGTCCTCGCCGAGCAAAAAGAATACGAGCGTGGCATCACTACCTGGCTGAATGCCTATGTCGGTCCGCTGGTGCAAGGGTACCTCGCGCGCCTGGGCAAAATGCTGGCGCCCGCCCGACTTTCGGTGATGCGCAGCTCGGGCAATACCTGCGCGGCCGGGCAGGCCGGGGAAGACGCCGTGCACCTGTTATTGTCCGGTCCTGCGGGTGGTCTGAGCGGTGCCCGGTTTATCGGCAAAACACTGGGTGAAGAACACCTGCTGACCTTCGACATGGGTGGAACATCCACCGATGTTTCGTTGATCGATGGCGAGATTGCGCTGACCAGCAGTGGCCGGATCGGTAATTATCCCGTCGGGGTGCCGATGGTGAACATGCATACTATCGGCGCCGGTGGTGGATCCATCGCCCGGGTGGATGCCGGCGGGGCCCTGCTGGTGGGTCCGCAGTCCGCGGGTGCCGTACCCGGCCCGGCCTGTTATGGCCGGGGCGGCAGGGAGCCTACCGTCACCGATGCCAATCTCGTACTGGGACATCTTCCCCGCAGTGCGCTTCTGGGCGGCAGTATGCCGCTGGATTACAACGCCGCCAGGGAATCCCTGGCCGGTCTGCAGGATGCCCTGGGACTGGAATCACCCGAGGCCGTGGCCGAGGGCATTGTCCGCATCGCGAATGAACATATGGCGCAGGCCCTGCGGGTGATATCCGTCCAGCGCGGTATCGATCCGCGCGAATTCACGCTGGTCGCCTTCGGCGGTGCCGGCGGCATGCATGTCTGCGCGCTTGCCGACTCGCTCGGGATACGACGGGCACTGGCGCCCATTCATGCCGGTGTGCTTTCCGCCCTGGGGATGCTGGTGGCGCCGCCGGGCCGGCAATTATCGCAGACCGTTGGAGTATTGCTGGAAGATTGCCGCGGGGAGGACATCGAGGGAGTCGTGGCGAAACTGTTCGAAACGGGCAGCCGGGAACTGGCGCAGGAAGGGATTGAACCGGACGCGATTACGCAGAAACCGAGCCTGGATCTCTGTTACACGGGCCAGTCATTCACCCTCAATGTCCCCTGGGAAGGACTGGAAAAAGCCCGGGAGGTTTTCCAGGAACAACATGAATCGGTATTTGGTCACCGGCTGGAACTGCCGGTGGAACTGATAAACGTGCGGCTGGGACTGGATGCCCCGGCGCCGGAACTGCAAATACATCCCACGGGCGAACCTTCCGAACCGGGAGACGAGGAGAGCGAGGTTTACAGGGTGGCGGAACCGGTGCCGGTGCGGCCGCGAACGTCCCTCCGGCACAGTCAGTCCCTGCCAGGCCCCGTCATCATTACTGATGCCGTCTCGACCCTGTATGTCGCCCCGGACTGGCAATGCCGTCCTGACCGGAGCGGCAGCCTGCTTTTAACCAAACGGTAATGTCATAAACATAGACCCGGAGCCCGAACACGGTTAGCATGTTGGTTGAATTTTCTACCCATTGGAGGTAATCCCCGGATGCCAATCATCAACGGCCTCATTGAATTACCGTGGTGGGGCTATCTCATTGTCGTTTTGGCCCTGACCCACGTTACCATCGCCTCGGTAACCATATTTCTGCACCGCCACCAGGCGCACCGGGCCATCGGCCTGCATCCGTTGCTCAGTCATTTCTTCCGTTTCTGGCTCTGGTTGACGACCGGCATGATGACACGGGAATGGGTTGCCATTCATCGTAAACATCATGCCCGCGTGGAAACCGATGACGATCCGCACAGTCCCCAGGTACGCGGCATAAGCAAGGTACTCTGGCAGGGTGTCGAGTTGTACCGGCAGGAGGCGAAGCACGGGGAAACCCTGCGGGATTTCGGTCACGGCACGCCGGATGACTTTATCGAACGCTACCTGTATACCCGCTTTCCCTATACCGGCATCAGCCTGCTGTTTTTGATCGATTTTATGCTGTTCGGTTTTATCGGCGTTACCATTTGGGCGGTGCAGATGGCCTGGATCCCGTTTTTTGCTGCCGGCGTTATCAATGGTATCGGCCACTGGGGCGGTTACCGCAATTATGAGTCACCGGATGCCTCGACCAACATTGTTCCCTGGGGGTTTTTGATTGGCGGTGAAGAGCTGCACAACAATCATCATGCATTTGCCAGTTCAGCGAAGTTTTCCAGTAAGTGGTGGGAATTTGATCTCGGCTGGTGTTACATTCGCACGTTGCAATTCCTGGGATTTGCCCGGGTGAAAAAACTGGCACCGAAACCGGCCATCGATACCAGCAAGGTCGAGATCGACCGCGATACCGTCAGCGCGGTGATATCCAATCGCCTGCATATCATGTCGCAATACACCCGCAAGGTCGTCAAACAGGTTTACAAGGATGAAACGGCGCGTGCAGACGCCGCAACACAACGCCTGCTAAAACGCGGCAAACAGTTTATCAGCCGGGCCGAGGCCCGCATGGATGCCACGTCACGGCGCAAGCTGGATGAACTGTTGCGGCATAACCAGACCATGCAAATCGTGTACGAGTTCAGGCAACGCCTGCAGGCATTGTGGGCAGAAAAATCGGCAACACAGGAGAGCCTGCTGCGTGCACTGCAGGAATGGTGTCAGCAAGCGGAGGCGACAGGAATTAAAGCGCTGGAGGATTTTGCCGCACAGTTGCGCTGTTACACTTTACGACCAGCCTGAAACACCATTTCAGGCCTCAATACTGCGTTGTTTCTGCTTTTTCCGATACTCATTTACTGTTTGTAAATTCCGTTTCTCAAAAGCATCGTGCCTTGTCTTGAGACAAAAATGGCTGTTTCAGGATTTAAGGTATAGTTACCCGGTCAGCTACCAGTAACAAATAGCAAGTGACAAATGACCAGGGACAAGTAACAAGTTAAAAGTTGAAAGGCTTGAGGTATAAAAAACCCCGCACCTGGCGGGGTTTTTTATTACTTGATCTTGGCTTCCTTGTAGATGACGTGTTTGCGGATAACCGGATCGTATTTTTTCATTTCCATCTTGTCCGGCATGTTGCGCTTGTTCTTGGTGGTCGTGTAGTAATGACCGGTACCGGCGGATGAGACCAGCTTGATTTTATCGCGTGCGCTGTTAGCCATGGGTCAGACCTTTACCCCGCGTGCACGGAGCCTTCCCAGGACGGCGTCAATACCCTGCTTGTCAATAATGCGAAGCCCCTGGTTGCTGACGCGCAGGTTGACCCAGCGGTTTTCGCTTTCCACCCAGAACCGGCGGCTGTGCAGGTTGGGCAGGAACCGGCGGCGTGTTCTGTTATTGGCGTGGGAAACATTGTTTCCGCGCATGGGCTTTTTCCCGGTGACCTGGCAAACTCGTGACATGACTGTAATCCGGTTGTTCTTGAAAAAGAGGGCGGATTTTACCCGGAAAGCCGGACCGATCCAAGTGCCATTGCCTAAATGAGGCCCCGCTCGGCAAAGGAAACGGCGTAATTGTCGCCGATGACGAAATGATCCAGCACCCGGATATCCACCAGTTCCAGTGCTGACTTGAGACGCCGGGTCAGTTGCCTGTCGGCCTCACTGGGTTCGGCGATCCCTGAGGGGTGATTGTGGGCGAATATGACGGCGGCCGCATTGTGACCCAGCGCCTGCTTGACCACCTCGCGCGGGTAAACACTGGCCCCATCGATGGTACCGTTAAATAATTTGTCGAAACTGATCACCTGGTGGCGGTTGTTCAGGAACAGGCAGGCGAAGACTTCATGCGGGTAGGCCCGTAATTGCGCCAGCAGGTAATCCCGTGTCATGGCCGGACTGGAAAGGACATCGCCGTGGGTCATTTTCGCCTCGAGATAGCGTTTGCCGAGTTCCACCGCGGCCTGGAGTTGCACGTACTTGGTGGCACCGATGCCCGGAACATGACAGAGTTCGTGTGCCTCGCACTCAAGCAGTGGCCGCAGTCCGGCAAATTCGGTCAACAGATCCCGTGCGAGATCCACGGCAGTCTTGCCGCTGGTGCCGGTGCGGAGGAAAATCGCCAGTAACTCGGCGTCGGAAAGTGCCGCGGGCCCCCTGTCCAGCAGTTTTTCCCGCGGCCGTTCCTGTTCGGGCCAGGATGTGATCGTCATGCCAACCTCCCTGTTCTGCATTTCCGTTCCGGTCATCCATGATAATGCATTTGTTGTCCTGGCGCAGGTCACCCGCGGGCATTTTAATGTAAGATCAAAACCATGAGTCTTTTGACGCAAAAACGCATCCTGGTCGGGATCAGCGGTGGTATTGCCGCTTACAAGAGTGCGGAACTCGTGCGCCGGTTGCGGGAACAGGGTGCCGAGGTGCGCGTGGTCATGACGCGCGGTGCCTGCGAGTTCATTACGCCGCTCACCTTGCAGGCGTTGTCCGGCAAACCGGTACACACGGACTTGCTGGATCATACTGCCGAGGCCGCCATGGGGCATATCGAGCTGGCCCGCTGGAGTGACTGCATCCTGGTGGTGCCGGCGACTGCCAATTTCATGGCCCGGCTGGCACGGGGATTTGCCGATGACCTGCTAAGCACCCTGTGTCTCGCCGCTGACGTTCCCATCCTGCTGGCACCGGCTATGAATCGCCGGATGTGGCTCAACCCGGCCACGGTGGAAAATGCGCATATCCTGCAATCCCGGGATATCGCCCTGCTGGGCCCGGCGGCAGGCGACCAGGCCTGTGGCGAGACGGGTCCCGGCCGCATGCTGGAACCGGTCGAACTGATACGAGCAATCGGCAAGTTGTTTGAAAACGATCGCCTGGCCGCAAAAACATTGATCGTAACCGCCGGACCGACCCGTGAAGCGATCGATCCCGTGCGATACATTTCAAACCGGAGTTCGGGACGCATGGGTTATGCCGTCGCCCGTGCCGCGGCCGAGGCGGGCGCCGCCGTGACACTGGTCAGCGGGCCGACCTCGATCGAGCGTCCCGACCGGGTGGAATACCTGCCGGTCACAACCGCGGAAGAAATGCACGAGGCTGTCATGTCACTGGTAAGAAACGCGGATATTTTTATTGGCGCGGCGGCGGTGGCTGATTACCGCTGTCATAAGATCGCCGAAGAAAAGATCAAGAAAACCGGCAACAGCATGCAGATGACGCTCGAGAAAACCCCGGACATCCTTGCCGCCGTAGCCGGTCTTTCCGATCACCGGCCGTTCACGGTCGGCTTTGCCGCCGAGACGGAAACAGTGATCGAGAACGCCCGGCAAAAATTGATCAATAAGAAACTCGACATGATTGCGGCCAACCTCGTCGGTGACGGTGTCGGTTTCGACACGGAAGACAATGCCCTGCAGGTGCTCTGGCCGGGTGGCGAGCGGGCTTTCGAACGGGCGACGAAGGACAAGCTGGCCCGGCAATTGATCGCACTTGTTGCGGAAAGGTTGAATGACAAGCATCCGGATTAAACTTCTCGATGAGCGACTCGGGAGGGAATTCCCGCTGCCGGAATATGCCACCGATGGTTCGGCCGGCATGGATCTGCGTGCCTGTCTCGATGCACCTTTGAATCTCGAGCCTGGCCTGAACGAATTAATCCCCGCCGGGTTCGCCATGCATATCGAGGATACCGGACTGGCGGCCGTGCTGTTGCCGCGCTCGGGGCTGGGACATAAACACGGTATCGTGCTGGGTAACCTGGTTGGCCTGATCGACTCCGATTACCAGGGCCAGGTCTTTGTATCCTGTTGGAATCGCGGCAATGAATCTTTTACTATCAAACCCGGGGACAGAATTGCACAGATGGTATTCGTGCCGGTTGTGCAGGCACAGCTTGATATTGTGCATGATTTCAACGAATCCAGCCGCGGTGTCGGCGGTTTTGGCCATACCGGTGCATGAATAACAACAGCAAGAGGCGCAAAAATGGTTGAAGGTCCAGTTTCCGGGAGGCGTATCAAGCGGCGCACAGTACGCAACCTCGTCCTGCTTTTCATTGGTTTGATTGTATTGCTTGCCGCCTGGCAGGGGGCAAGTTACTTCATGTCGAAAATGCAGGAGCAGGCACGCGAGCAACGGCAGGCAACCATGGAAGCGGAAGCCGGCGACCTCGCCAGGTCGGTATCGGAATCGCTTGCCACGGCCCGGGACCGACTGGTGGCCATTGCCGGACGTGATGATGTTTTAAGCCTGTTTGCCGAAGGAGACAAGAGTGGCCTTGCCGAACTCGCCGACAAACTCACCAGTGAGAACAAGACATTCCTCAAGCTGCGATTGCTTCTGCCGGGAGGATACGCACTCGATCGTGACTCCCGCCCGCCGCTCGGATTTGCCTCGCTGGATTTATTGAAACAGGTCGAGGAGTCCGGCCGGCCGGCGGATGCTGAGCTGCACGGTCACGGCGGGGACGACGCTCATGTCGTCATGATTCAGCCGGTAACAGGCAAGAGCGACGAACTCCTGGGCATGGTACACGCAAGTATCGCCCCTGAATCGTATACCGGATTCGGGGATCAGACTTTGTCTATTAACGGTTATGCCGAACTGGTTCAGGCAACCGCCAGTAAACAGGTGGTACTCGACAAACTGGGTAACGCCGATTACCGGAGCGGCAACCCGGTTAGTGTCAAAGTGGACGGCAGCCGCTGGAAGGTATTGATTTGGGATGATTCCAGCACGGCCGCTGCTGCAGGGTCGGGTGGATTCAGCAACTATCTTTTACCACTGGCGATCCTCGTCCTGCTGGTCGGTGCCTGGGTCATTTACCGGCGCAAACAAGCGGCAAGCGAGGGGGGCGGTACGGAAAATGTCGTCTACGGGGGTGCCGTAAAGGCGATCATGGATGGCACGCACCCCGGGCTGGAGAAGCTCATTCCCAACCTGCCCAAAATGGGCCAGAAGAAAGAAGTCAAACCGGTATCGCAGGGAATGGACGGCGATGAAATCACGCATATTGCCAGCAAGAATGACATCAGCCAGAAAGCCCGGGCTGCTGTAGATGCCGGGCCACCGCCGGCACCGGATACCGGTGTGGAGATCAGCGAAGGCGGCGCCGGGGAAGCTTCCGCCCAACAGGCGGCACCCGCCGCCGGGGCGACAACACCGGAAGTACCACCGGAACCTCCGGCAACTCCCGAAACGCCCCCGGCCGCGAAACCCGCCGCCACCCCGGCAGCAACGGGAGAGAAACCGGAACTGTCGCCGGTAATCTTCCGTGCCTATGATATCCGCGGGGAATACGGCAAGAACCTCACTGCACCGGTAGTGCAGATGATCGGGCAAGCCATCGGTTCCGAGGCCGGGGCGCGGGAACAGAAGGTGGTTGCCGTTGGCCGCGATGGTCGCAAGTCCAGCCCGGAACTGGCCGAGGCCCTGATCAAGGGATTACGCATGGCCGGGATCGACGTGATCGATATCGGCCTGGTACCGACGCCGGTATTGTATTTCGCCACGCACCACCTGGAATGCCAGAGCGGGGTCATGTTGACCGGCAGTCACAACGGGCCTGAATACAATGGCCTCAAGATCGTCCTGGGTGACGAGACGTTGTCGGAAAAAGCCATACAATCCATTCGCGAACGTATTGAATCCGGTAACCTGGCGACCGGCCAGGGCGGACTGGAGACGCGGGAGGTACATGCCGATTACATCCGCCGGATCACGGACGACATCCCGGTTTCACTCGGTGGTGCCTTCAAGCTGGTAATCGACTGCGGCAACGGGGCGGCCGGCGCGATCGCCCCGCAATTATTCCGCGCGCTGGGTCATGATGTCGTTGAGCTTTACTGTGAAATCGACGGTTCATTCCCCAATCATCATCCGGACCCGTCCCAGCCGGAGAACATGCAGGACCTGATCAACAAGGTGAAGGAAGAACAGGCTGACCTCGGGCTCGCGTTTGACGGCGACGGTGACCGGCTGGGTGTTGTCGATTCTGACGGCAATATCATCTGGCCGGATCAACAACTCATGTTGCTGGCGAAAGACGTGCTTTCCAGGAACAAGGGCAAGCCCATTATCTTTGACGTGAAATGCAGCCGTTTCCTCAAGGGTGTCATCGAGAGCAGTGGCGGTGTTCCGTTGATGTGGAAAACCGGTCATTCGCTGATCAAGGCGAAAATGAAAGAAGAGGATGCACCGCTGGCGGGCGAGATGAGCGGCCATATATTTTTCAAGGAACGCTGGTATGGTTTTGATGACGCGATTTATACGGCCGCACGCCTGATCGAGGTGCTGACGAACAGCAAGGAAAAGCCGGCCAACGTATTTGCAAACCTGCCGACGGGTGTGTCGACGCCGGAATTACGGATACCGTTAAAAGAGAAATATCACAGCAAGTTTATGCAGGCCATGAAAAAGAAAATGGCATTTGACGATGCCGAGATATCCGAGATCGACGGAGTGCGGGTAGACTTTGCCGACGGCTGGGGCCTGATCCGTCCGTCCAATACATCACCCTGCCTGATTGCAAGGTTCGAGGCAAACGATGAAGCCGGCCTTGAACGGATCAAGTCCGAGTTCAGCAACTTGATCAAATCCATTACACCGGATTTGAAGCTGCCGTTTTAACAGCAGCCAATCCATTGAATATTATCTTGCAGTGATAGTCAGAAGGATTATCAGAAAACTGATCGTTATTTTCACAGGCTATGTCACTGACACCGGATAAAAATACCGCTGCCGGGATCGCCGAGGTACTGACCGAGGCCCTGCCCTATATAAAGCGTTTCAGCGGCAAGACCATCGTGATCAAATATGGCGGTAATGCCATGGCGGACGACCGGCTGAAAAGCGGTTTTGCCCGTGATGTCGTGTTGATGAAACTGGTTGGCATGAATCCCGTGATCGTTCACGGCGGCGGTCCGCAGATTGGCGATCTGTTGAAGCGCATCGGCAAGGAAAGCGAGTTCGTCGACGGTATGCGTGTCACCGATCGTGAAACGATGGATATCGTGGAGATGGTGCTGGGCGGGCAGGTCAATAAAGAAATCGTCAACATGATCAACAAGCACGGCGGCGCTGCCGTCGGGCTGACCGGCAAGGATGGCGATCTGATCAAGGCGCGGAAACTGTCACGCGAAGCTCCCGGTACCGATGCCCCGGAGATAATCGACCTCGGACACGTGGGAGAAGTCGCCAGTATCGATACGGCCGTGATCGAGATGTTACTGAAAGGAAATTTTATTCCGGTTATTGCGCCCATTGGCGTCGGTGATGATGGACAGTCCTATAATATTAATGCGGACCTCGTCGCCGGGAAGCTGGCCGAGGTACTGGTGGCGGAAAAACTGATCATTCTTACCAATACGGCGGGTCTTATGGATGCCAATGGTGAGGTGTTGACGGGTTTGTCGGTTGCCGATGTCGATCAGTTGATCGCGGATAAAGTCATCCGGGGCGGAATGCTGCCAAAGATCCGTTCGGCGCTGGACGCGGTGCATGCCGGAGTCAAGGCGGCACACATTATAGACGGCAGGGTGGAGCATGCGGTATTACTGGAAATATTCACCGACCAGGGTGTGGGCACACTGATCCAGGGACGGGTATCGAACCAGATTAATTAACCTGCAATCCATGGGCGCGGACAAGAAAGACAGAAAGCAACAGATACTCGAGACGCTGGCGCGGGAACTCGAAACCCATCCGGGATCACGTATTACCACTGCGGGCCTGGCGCGGGCGGTCGGCGTGTCCGAGGCGGCGCTTTATCGGCACTTTGCCAGCAAGGCCAAGATGTTCGAGGCATTGATCGATTTTGCCGAGGAATCGGTTTTCGGTCTGATAAATTCCATTCTTTCCCAGGACAAGGATACCCGATCACGTTGCAGTAAAATCAGCAATCTGTTGCTGGGATTTTCCGAGAGGAATCCCGGTATCACGCGTGTGCTCCTGGGGGATGCGCTGGTCGGCGAGAATGATCGCTTGCGTATTCGCGTGGGACAGTTTTTCGAGCGGCTGGAAACCCAGTTCAAGCAGGTTCTGCGCGAAGCCAACCTGGCAGATGATGCACGCACGACCGCGACGATTGACGTTACGGCGAACCTGATGATGGCCATAATCGAGGGAAAAATGAGCCAGTATGTACGCAGTGAGTTCAGCAAGAAGCCGACATTGCACTGGCAGGATCAGTGGGAAGTTTTACAGGCTTCCCTGTTCCGGGAATGATGTTCCGGGGCGGCAGAAAAAAATGCGAATTTTACCGCTGGCTTACTCGGCCGAGGCAGACTTCAATTCGTTAAACCGCTTGATGTCCTCGGCATAGGCCTCCCTGACTTCCTTTTGTTCCTGTCTTGTTTCCGCGATAAATTCATTATTTGTCTTGACCTGCCGTTGCAGGTTCTCGATATCCCTGAGTAATTCTTCCGATGGTTCCTTGCCGGCACGTTCGGCGGCGGCGGCCTGTTTAACCCGGTTGTCGAGATCCTCCTGGATCTTCTCGTTACGGCGCTCCGTAAGCGCGATGGAAGTTTCCAGCGCGGTGATCTTGTCATCACGTGCGGTTTCAATGTCCTCGACACTGCTGAAAGTGTGTAATAGGATTTGATCCTCGCGGCGTTTTTCAGCAGCTATTCGCTCTTTCTCCTCCTCCAGTTCTTCCTTGCGCTTTTGCTCGGCGAGTTC
>DATIPP010000230.1:0-6587 GCA_035471825.1 Gammaproteobacteria bacterium | reverse complement strand
AGGAGCGTTTGATGCATTCGAACTGGCAATCGTGTACAAGCGAATGCCGGAGGAACTGAAGGACCAGATGATCGATCCCTACATGTCGATTGACGCAAACGAGGCCCGCATCAATGCACGTATCAAGGGTTCCATGGAAGGACTGAGACGGAATGAATTGTTACAAAAGATACATCACGATCTGAAAAACAGGATCGGACTGGACGAGGAAGAGTTCCAGATCTCGGGACTGCTGGTACTTTACAACAATATGCTGCAGAGCCTGTTCCGGTCCCAGATCCTGACACTGGGCGTGGTGATGGCCGGGATCGCGCTGATGCTCCTGGTCCTGTTCCGCTCCGTTTCACTTGCGATAATCGGCATCATCCCCAACCTGCTGGCGGCGGCGATTATTCTCGGACTGATGGGGCTGTTACGGATCCCTCTCGATATGATGACAATCACCATTGCGGCGATCACCATCGGCATCGCGGTGGATAACAGTATCCATTATATCTATCGCTTCCGGGAGGAATTCTCCCGGAAACAGGACTATATAAAAACCCTGCACTATTGCCATGCCAATATCGGCAAGGCGGTCTTTTACACGGCGATCACCATCATTATCGGGTTTTCCATCCTGGTCCTGTCCAATTTTATCCCGACCATCTATTTCGGTCTGTTGACCGCGCTGGCCATGTTCATCGCCCTGCTGGCCGCCCTGACCCTGCTGCCCCGCCTGCTGTTGCTATGGCGGCCCTTTTGATATATTCCGGCCACGGATGGTCCCGGTTCGGGGTTGTGGCATTATTTTATTGCTCGCTCCGGCCGGAGGGCCCGCGGAATGTTCATTTATTTCAATAGCTTGGTGTCGTATGCTATCGGTCTGACGATTCCGCAAAGAAACCTTTCTCCGGACACGCGTTCAAATTAGAATATGCCACTTGTGGGGTCGTCGTCAGACGGTGAACCGGTGCGAACCGGCACTGTGATAAAAACAATAAACATGCCGCTGACTTCGCAAGACAGGACGCACGGTATTTACCGGCAACCAACAAACAAAAATTTACCGGGTGTTAACCAATAATATCAGGGGTGCGTGAATGAAAATCAGGATTCCTTTGCTTGTTGTTTTTCTGGCCATGCTGGGCATGAACCCGGCTTTCGCCACCGCGGAATCGGCCCAGGATATCGTCAGGGTTACGGCAGACAGGGTCATTGATCGCCTGAATGCCGAGCGTGAGCAATTAGAGACCAACCCCGAGAGGATTTATTCCCTGATCGATGAACTGGTCATACCACATTTCGATTTCTATAACATGTCCCGCTGGGTGCTGGGCAGGCAGAACTGGCGCAGTGCCAGCGAGCAACAGCAGCAGAAGTTTGTTAATGAATTCCGTACCTTGCTGGTCCGGACCTATGCCAAGGCCTTGCTGGAATATTCGGATGAAAAGATTGATTACCTGCCAGTCGAGAACAACCCGAAATCCAATATTGTCCGGGTCAAGACGCTGGTGAAACAGGCAGGATCCAAGCCGGTGCCGATTGACTACAGCATGCATATCACGGACGGTGAATGGAAAGTCATTGACGTGGCTGTTGACGGAATCAGTCTGGTAGCAACCTACCGCGGTTCTTTCGCCTCTGAAGTTCGCAAGAACGGCATGGATTCACTGATTAGCAAGCTGACAGAGCGGAATGAAAGGTTAGTAAACAACAGCAACTGATAGCCGGTTCCGGTCGTATCCGCGGCAGGCGGTAACTAATTCACACTACCCGCTGTATCTGTAATTCCCGGGCCTGAGTCCCATGACGACGGCCGAATTCGCCCACGCAGAAACACTATGCCATTTCCCGACGGCGTGTTCTGTATTTTCCGGTAACCCGATTACCTGGAGGACAGCATTGCAAATTGAAGACGTAAAAAAACTGATTGAAGAAGGTTTCCCCGGTTCCCGCGTGATCGTGGACGGTGACGGTTCAAAGTTTGTCACCATCGTTGTCAGCGACAGCTTCACGGACAAGACCATGGTGCAGCAACACCAGATGGTTTACAGGACGCTCGGCGACAATATCGGGGGAGAGGTCCATGCCCTGTCGATTCAGACCTATACTCCGGACGAGTGGGAGAAAAAACAGGGGCTGAATGTGATCTGATGCAATGGACAAACTGATTATAAGCGGCGGGGTGCCGTTGAACGGGGAGATCCGGATTTCCGGGGCCAAGAACGCGGCACTTCCCATACTCGCAGCGACTATTCTCGCCGACAGCCCGGTGACCGTCTCCAACGTACCACACCTGCACGATATCACCACGACCATGGAATTGCTGGGGCGCATGGGTTCGCACCTTACCGTCGATGAACGCATGAACATCGAGGTGGACAGCAGCAACATCCGCGAGTTTTTTGCGCCGTATGAAATGGTCAAGACCATGCGTTCCTCCATCCTGGTGCTGGGCCCGCTGCTCGCCCATTATGGCAAGGCCGTAGTGTCCCTGCCCGGCGGCTGTGCAATCGGCACGCGTCCGGTAAACCTGCACCTGCGCGGGCTTGCCAGCATGGGCGCGGATATCTCGGTGGAAGGCGGTTATATCCGCGCCAAGGCGAAACGGCTGCACGGTGTACAGATCGCGCTCGACCTCGTGACAGTCACCGGCACGGAGAACCTGATGATGGCGGCAACCCTGGCAAAAGGCACTACCGTCATTGAGAATGCAGCCCGCGAACCGGAGGTGGTGGACCTGGCTAATTGCCTGATCAGCATGGGCGCACACATTGAAGGTGCCGGTACGGACCGTATCGAAATCGAGGGGGTTGAATCGCTGTCTGGTACCAACTACAGCATTTTGCCGGACAGGATCGAAACCGGGACTTACCTGGTTGCCACGGCGATGACGGGTGGCAAGGTCAAGCTGAAAAATACCCGGCCGAAGTTACTGGACACGGTGCTGGCGAAGCTGACCGAGTCCGGCGCCGAAATTGAAAGCGATGATAATTCAATTTCGCTGGATATGGGAGGCAGGAAACCGCGTGCAGTCGATGTGTATACTGCACCATTCCCCGGTTTCCCGACAGACATGCAGGCACAGTTCACAGCCATGAATTGTATATCTACCGGCAGTGGCACTATCACGGAGTCGGTTTTTGAAAACCGCTTCATGCACGTCCAGGAACTGCAACGCATGGGTGCCAACCTGAAACTGGAAGGTAACACTGCCATCAGCACGGGCGTCGACAGGTTGACGAGTGCGCCGGTGATGGCGACCGATTTGCGCGCGTCGGCCAGCCTGGTACTGGCGGGACTGGTGGCGGATGGCGAGACCGTGGTCGATCGTATTTACCATATCGATCGCGGATATGAGACCATTGAAGAAAAGCTGGCCCAGCTGGGCGCACAGATCCGGCGCGTGCCGTCCTGATTGTTTACAAGTGTGGAGACCTTCCACATAAAGCCCCGTAAATTACACCATGTCAGATAAATTGATCATTGCAGTATCCAAGGGAAGGATATTCAGGGAGGCGATGCCCTTGCTGGCCGAACTGGACATCACGCCTGCCGAGGATCCGGAAGAAACGCGCAAGCTGATACTCCCTACGAACAATCCGGATGTCGAACTGATCATCGTGCGGGCGAGCGACGTGCCGACCTATGTCGAATACAGTGCCGCCGATATCGGTATTGTCGGTGGCGATGTCCTGATGGAGTATGCTGGCAATGGCGTCTATGAACCGCTCGATCTGGGGATTGCCCGCTGCAGAATGGTGGTTGCGGCACCGAAGGAAGGGCGAAAGAAGTTTAACAACCGGTTACGAGTCGCCACCAAGTACGTGAATACGACCCGGGATTATTTTGCCGCCCGGGGCAGGCAGGTCGAGATCATTAAATTATACGGCTCCATGGAACTGGCACCGGTGATGGGACTTGCGGATCAGATTGTCGATCTGGTCGATACCGGGAATACACTGAAAGCCAATGGTCTCGAAACGGTCGAGACAATCTGTGAAATCAGTTCGCGCCTCATAGTTAACAAGGCTGCCATGAAAATAAAACATAATGCGATTAAAACCATTATCGAAAAACTCGCCAGGGTTACAGGAAAGAAATGAATATCAGCCGACTCGACAGTCGCGAGCCTGATTTCCAGGCAAGGCTCGATACCATCCTCAGCCGGAGCGACGCCCCGGATGCTTCCCTGTTGGCGACAGTCCAGGAAATACTCGATGATGTTCGCAAACATGGTGATGTAGCCTTGCTGGAATATACCAATCGATTCGATCGGCGCCGGGCCAGGCTGGTCGATCTCGAGATCGAACGTGCGGCACTGGACAAGGCACGAACACAAATTTCAGACGAATTAAGGCAAAACCTGGAACTGGCTGCGGATCGTATCCGTGATTATCACGAACGCCAGTTGCAGGAATCCTGGATGTACAAGGATCGGGACGGCAACACCCTGGGACAGCAGGTAACACCGGTTGAACGGGTCGGGATCTATGTGCCCGGCGGCAAGGCGGCTTATCCCTCGTCGGTCCTGATGAATACTATCCCGGCGCGGGTCGCCGGGGTCAGCGAAATCGTTATGGTCGTGCCGTGTCCGGGCGGGGATATGAATCCACTGGTGCTGGCCGCGGCCGCCATTGCCGGTGTCGACCGGATATTTTCCGTGGGTGGCGCCCAGGCAATCGCGGCGCTGGCCTGGGGAACTGAAACTATACCCCGCGTCGACAAGATCGTCGGACCGGGAAACCAATATGTCGCGACGGCCAAGCGTCTGGTTTTCGGCCATGTGGGTATCGATATGATCGCCGGTCCCTCCGAGATCCTTGTCCTGAGTGACGGTAGTACCGATCCGGACTGGTTGGCGATGGACCTGTTTTCCCAGGCGGAACACGATGAAGAGGCCTGTTCGATCCTGGTCTCCCCCGATAGTGATTCGATCGATGACGTCAGTTCAAGTATCGAACGCCTGTTACCGGAAATGGAGCGGGCCGATATCATCCGTATCTCGCTGGAAAACAACGGGGCGCTCATTGCAGTTGATTCCATGGAAGAAGGTATCGAACTGGTAAACCGGATCGCCCCGGAACACCTCGAGTTATCAGTGAAATACCCGGAGGCTTTGTTGCCGAAAATACGCAATGCCGGAGCCATTTTTCTCGGAGCACATACGGCCGAAGTTCTGGGAGATTATTGTGCCGGCCCGAACCATGTTCTGCCGACCTCGCGCACGGCGCGTTTTACTTCGCCCCTAGGCGTTTATGATTTCCAGAAGAAATCATCGGTCATCCAGTGTACGGAGGATTCCGCGGGTTCGATCGCTGCAACGGCCGCGGTGCTGGCGCGCGGCGAGGGTCTGACGGCACATGCCCGTTCGGCGGAATACCGGATCAAGGATTAATGGCAGCGGGAAATCCCGCGGGGACAGTTGGCGCCCGGAATGGCGATAACCGCATGAACAAGGTCACGCAATGGATCAAACCCGCTATCCGGGCGATGCAGGCTTACCGGGTCCCGGATGCCGGCGACTTTATTAAGCTGGACGCCATGGAAAACCCCTACAACTGGCCCGGGACTCTCAAACGCGCGTGGCTGACCGAACTAGAATCCGTGCCCATGAACCGCTACCCCGATGCCGGTGCCTCGGTGGTAAAAGAGAGGCTGCGAGAAGTGATGGCGATCCCGGATGACACGGGGCTGTTACTCGGCAACGGTTCCGATGAATTAATCCAGATGATTGCCATGGCCGTCGCCCAACCGGGACGTTGCCTGTTGACCGCGGAGCCCGGTTTTGTCATGTATCGCCTCATCGCGCATTCTGTCGGCATCGATTACTGTGGTGTTCCGCTTGAGGCTTCCGGTTTCTCCCTGGACAAGGATGCCATGTTGTCGGCGATTGAAGAAAAACAACCGGCCGTGGTTTTCCTGGCCTCTCCCAACAATCCTACCGGCAACCTGTTCGACAAGATGTCAGTCCTGGATATCGTTCGGACCGCGCCGGGGCTGGTGATTATCGACGAGGCATATCATGCATTTGCTGGCGAGACTTACCTGCCGCATGTGGTCGATTTCGACAACCTGTTGATCATGCGCACTCTGTCGAAGTCCGGACTCGCCGGCTTGCGTCTCGGTTATCTCACCGGGCCGGGAGAGTGGCTGGATGAATTAGAAAAGATCCGGTTACCCTATAATATCAATGCACTCACGCAACTCACTGTCAGTTTCATGTTGAAACACCAGGAAGTGTTGGCAGAACAGATCGGGCGGATCTGCGAGGAAAGGGAGAGACTGTACCGGGAACTGGCAGCGCACGAACCATTACAGGTCTGGCCCAGCCGGGCGAATTTCCTGTTGTTTCGGGTCGATGATCAACCGGCCGATGTGATTCATTCCGGTCTGAAGGAGCGGGGGATCCTGATTAAAAACCTCCACGGCAGTCACCCGCTGCTGGAAAACTGCCTGCGAGTGACTGTCGGTACGGAAGAAGAAAACGGACAGTTTATTGCCGCCCTGGAAAACCTGATTTGATCAGGATCGGCGTTCCGGCATGGCCGGGCGCTCAGCAATCCTGGCCTGCACGGTCATTTCCTTCCAGCCGCGTAATACTT
>DATIPP010000229.1:0-3824 GCA_035471825.1 Gammaproteobacteria bacterium | reverse complement strand
AGTGCAACATCGGAGGTGAAACAATCTCCGAAGCTTCGGTCGATCGGATCAACCGGATTGCCGACTATCGTTGGATAACACCCGAAGGCAAAGAAGCCGCTTTTCTGACAGACAACGAGGCGGGAAACCTCAAGATCGGGCGGGGAACCTTAAGTGTCCGCGAGCGCGAGATAATAAACAATCATGTCTCGGTTACCATCAAAATGCTCGAGGCGTTGCCGTATCCCCGACATCTCAAGCGGGTGCCGGAATATGCCGGTGGGCATCACGAAAAAATGGACGGCAGCGGTTACCCGAATAAATTGAAACGCAAGGACATGTCGATACCGGCCCGCATGCTGGCGATAGCCGACGTGTTCGAGGCACTGACCGCCAAGGACCGGCCCTACAAGAAGGCCATGACCCTGTCCCAGTCACTCAGTATCCTCGGCCGCATGAAGGAGGAGAACCATGTTGATCCGGACCTGTTCGATGTCTTCATGTGGGAAAAGGTTTACCTTAAATATGCCAACGACCATCTGAACCCGGCCCAGATCGACGAAGTGGATCTCGATTCCATCCCCGGTTACGTCCCGCCGGCGGCGGGTTGACCGTATATCCGCCGCACAGTCTCTGAACTCGGCTCCGCTGTCATACTCTAATATATAAATATATCTTGATTTATATATACAGGAGTGCTTATGGTGACTGTGATGAGAAATTCCGCTTGTATAACAATTCCTGCGTATATTGCCGCGTTTTTCCTGCTAGTGCCCGTATCCTGGGCCGAAAAACCGAGTGAATGGACGAAAGTGACCCGCCAGGAAGTCCTGGAGATCCTGGAAAACACGGACGAGGGCGAGAAACCCGATTTAAGCACCATGGATTTCCGAGGCGAGGACATGTCGGATATCGATTTCAAACAGGCGACCTTTTTCTATACGGACATGCGCAACGTCGATCTCTCCGGATCCGATTTCTCCGGGTCGAAGATGGATCTCGCGATTCTCGACGGCGCCAATCTCAAGGGCGCCAGGCTGCGTAATGCAGCAATGAATAATGTCGGCATGGATGATGTGAACCTGCAGGATGCCGATCTTTCCGGCACCCGGTTACTGGCGGAATTGCACCGTTCCGACCTTTCCAACGCCAACCTCTCCGGTGTGGACGCCGCTGCCAACATGGCCAACCAGCCGATGGGCATGCTGCGGACCCAGGGACAGTCGACAAAATTCCGCAACGCGGACCTGTCGAATGCCGATTTTTCCTATTGTGTCCTGACGTTTGCCGACTTTCGCGGTGCCAACCTGGAAAACGTGGATTTCACGTACTGTGATCTGAGCGAGGCTGATTTCACCGGCGCAGATTTAACCAATGTGAACCTGTCGAAAGCCACGCTGGCAGGAGCGGTGTTCAGTAACATCAAGGGCAGAGATACAATTACCGGACTCGACACCGCCCGGGGCATCGACAGGGCGAAAGGACTGGGTTACCCGGATTAAACCAACAAGGAAAACGATGAATGTCTGAATCATTAACGGGTTCATTGCCGGCCGGCGCCGGTAACGGCCTGCTGGACCGGCGCCTGTTTCTCAAAAAAGGCCTGACTTTCACAACGGCCTCGCTGCTGGTTTCTGCGTTACCGGCCGCGAAAGCTTCCTCGAAAACTCGAAACGATTCAGCATTTAATCCCGCCAGACCTCCCTGGATGCGGGAACCGGGTGATCCCTTCTCCATTTACGGCACCCCGTCCTCGTTCGAGGACAACGTCGTCCGCTATCCGTCGCCCAACCAGGCAGTGGCGGGGAACGGGGTTTCCTGGACGCCCTTGCATTTGCTGGAAGGAACGATCACGCCCAACGGCCTGCATTATGAACGCCACCATAACGGTGTGCCGGAAATCGATCCGGCAAAACACCGCATGCTTGTCCACGGACTGGTCAGCAATCCTTCCTTTTTTTCAGTCGACGATTTGCTGCGATACCCGCTCCACTCGCGCATATGTTTTATCGAGTGCGGCGGTAACAGTAATGCCGGCTGGAATTCCTTGCCGTCACGCGCGGAGGCGGGCTACTTTCACGGCCTGGTCTCGAACTGTGAATGGACCGGTGTGCCGCTGGCTACGGTGCTGGAGGAAGTCGGGATGAACAGGAAGGCGAAGTGGTTGATCGCCGAGGGCGCCGATGCCTTTGCCATGCAAATGAGCATACCGCTGGAGAAGGCATTGCCGGAGGGAATGCTGGCACTGTACCAGAATGGTGAGCGGATTCGCCCTGAAAACGGTTATCCCCTCCGCCTTGTCATACCGGGACTGGAAGGCGTGTTGAACGTGAAATGGTTACGGCGGCTGAAACTGGCGAATCGCCCGGTTATGGCGCGTAACGAAACGTCCCGTTATACCGAGTTGTTGCCTTCCGGCAAGGCGCGCATGTTCACGCTGGATATCGAGGCCAAGTCATTAATTACCTCACCGTCGGCCAACATGGTATTGCGCGAGCCGGGACTCTACCAGATCACAGGTCTGGCATGGTCCGGCCGCGGCCGGATCGCGCGGGTTGAAGTCTCGGCGGACGGCGGGAAGAGCTGGCTCGATGCCGAATTACAGGAACCGGTTCTGCCGAAAGCTTTCACCCGTTTCCGGATACCCTGGCAATGGAACGGCAAACCGGCGGTATTAAAGAGCCGGGCCGTTGACGAAACCGGTTACGTGCAACCGGAACGATCGGAACTGGTTAAAGAACGCGGCCGTCAGGGTTTCTTTCACTATAATGCCATCGTGACCTGGCGGATCGACGAGGACGGCGTGGTTAACCATATCTATGACAAGGAAGATGTTACAGGTATGGAACATGATGGCGAGATCAGTATCGATGCAGGCTGGGATTAAGAAAAGAAACCACCAATGTTTCCTCACTCCTGGAAGGGAGAAGGTTGGATGGGAATATTTGATCCAATGGCTACCGGTTTTTACTGGTCTGACATTGATCATGATAATCCTCGTTATACTTGCGCCGGTTTTTGCAGAATCCCCAAAGGGTCCGAACCTCGGTCAACCAGCATCACCGCAACAAATCGAACAATGGGACATCAGTGTTTTCCCTGATGGCGAAGGGCTCCCGCCCGGCAGCGGCAGTGTCATGGAAGGAGAGAAGATCTACCAGCAACAGTGTATCGCCTGCCATGGCCCGGGTGGGATCGGCGCCACCGGCGACCAACTTGCCGGTGCACAGCGTGGTTTGACCAGTGACTATGCCGAGAAAACCATCGGTACCTACTGGCCGTATGCCACGACACTGTTTGACATGGTCCGGCGCTCGATGCCAATGAACGCGCCGGGCTCGTTAAGCGATGACGAGGTCTATGCCGTCACGGCTTATCTGCTTTATCTGAATAATATCGTAGCAGACGGTGCAGTCATGAACGCCGAAACCCTGCCGGAAGTAAAAATGCCCAACGAGGATGGCTTTATCAATATCTACGAGCAGGAAAAAACAGACTGATCGATCACTCAAATCCTTCCGTAAGCGTGCCCTCGCTTTTATAGTCTTCGTAATTTTTCATGTAATCCTCGATCTCGGCGATACTGATTTTGCCGGGCCAGCGCGCGAGTACTTCACCATCGGGATGCACGATGGCGATCAAGGGGATGGCTACCAGCCGGTTGCCGATAACCTCGGAAGCGAGGTCCATGTCCGCCAGGAAGATCGGGTAATCAAGCGGTGAGTTTTCCAGGAAATTCAGGGTAACGTCGCGCTTGCCGTAACCGAAGCTGGGGAAATCGATGGTAACGCCGATCACGTCAACTTCGGGATGCAATATGCGGAATTTCCTGATGGTTGGCAGTT
>DATIPP010000228.1:0-5249 GCA_035471825.1 Gammaproteobacteria bacterium | reverse complement strand
GGGACTATTCATCGCGTGCTGTCATCAATGGCCGGACGGAAGATGTTTATGGTACGGCCTGCCGTAACCCGGATGTCAGCTGGCAAATCATCAATTAATCAGTTCCCAACTTTCCTTCCCTGCATTCTTCTCCCCTCCCCTTGAGGGGAGAGGATTAAAAGGAGGGTGAATCAAATACATTAGTGACCGGAAAATCGTGGCCTGTCCCCTGTTTTTAGTAGCTGATATTCCTGGATCATAAACCTGGCTACATAGTCTATACTTTATATAATCCAACTCGATGTTAATAATTGCCGGAGATAGATATGGTTGAAGGTCATAAAATTGAGATTTTTAGTGCCGGGTGCAACTGTTGCACAAAAGCAATTGACATGGTTCAAGATATCGCAGGCAACAAGGATAAGGTAATCATACTGGATATGAATGAGCCATCAGTCATAGAACGTGCAGTTAAATTAAATATCCGATCAGTACCCACTATTCTTATAGACGAAAAAATAGCTGATTGTTGCAGTAACCGTGGTCCTGACAAAAATGTCATCCAATCTGCTTTAAAGCATTAAGTAAAGATAAATCAAGGGGAGGATATTTTATATTCAAATACGGATTATAGTGGGTCAGTTCTGGAGATTTGATGCAAGATGATATACAGGGATGTATTAATGTAGAGGCCGCATTGAGCGATAGAACTACCCTGACCCCTGTTCTGCTTTACGTTCCCCGGCCGGGGGCACTGATTCCTTATCTCTACTATCGTTAGTCATGTTAATTATTCCTTATTCGCAAGCATAACGGTTCACAAACCGCCTCAGAATTTCCTGTGCATAGGGTGTTTCGACATGGTTAATGCGTTCAATCAGGTCTTCCGCTTCTTCCGGCTCAAAATAACCGTGATGTTTGTAGACATTGATGCGCACGGTAAATCCAGCCGGATCACCTTCCGGATGAAACTGGGTGGCATACACGTTACGACCAACCCGGAACATTTGCACGGGACACGCAGACCCTGTCATCAGCAGGGTTGCGCCATCAGGTGTGGTATCGCAAGCCTCCTTGTGACCGAC
Organism: Gammaproteobacteria bacterium; assembly: GCA_035471825.1. Lineage (GTDB taxonomy): Bacteria > Pseudomonadota > Gammaproteobacteria > Eutrophobiales > Eutrophobiaceae > DATIPP01. The sequence continues at coordinate 4,185 of DATIPP010000228.1, read as the reverse complement.
TAATACCGCAATCCTCTTGGGAAAGCCTGTTAACAGGGGATCGTTCTTCCCTTCCCCGGTGATATCCAACATCACGCAGCTGACCGGTTCACGATAACGGGTGGAAACGGAAGCACCGAGGTACATGCCCAGTAAACCATTACCGGAACAGGCCCCGAAAAAAGGAAAATCACGTCCAACAATTTCGTCGAATAACCGCATGAAATCCTGCTCGATCCTGATCTGTATGTCCGATTTTTCCTGCTGTGGTGTTGAGATATCAAACGGACTGCCGCCGACGATAACAGCGGAATAGTTATCCAGAGATAAATAGGCCGGGATCCCGGTCTTTTCTATCCGCAGCCGCTGCACATCCCTTGAATCCATCCCCCCGTATTTCAATATCGCTTCAAACTCGCTGTCAGACGTTTCATCTTCAGGGCGCAATTGCAGGATCAGTACGGGCTTTATCATGGAAATTGCAGGTCTTCCGTTTATTTACTAATGATTGTGAAAAAGGAAAAAGAGGGCCAAAATCAAATCACTCCGACCCTTTTTAGTTTTTATTACGATCCCTTCAACTCCAGTGGCTCCTTGAAGACCAGTGTACGGTAAGGAAAGGGGATTTCGATGTTGTTTTCGTCCAGTGCTTTTTTGATTGTAGTGACCACTTCTCCACGTGAACGGCGGATATCCACCGGGTCCGGGTCAGTCCACCACACCACTTCAATATCCACGCTGCTCTCACCGAAACCTTGCGGGAATACCTGTACCGGCCGGTCCTGGGCGATGGTTTCGCAGTTTTCCAGTGATTTTTCGATGACCGAGACGGCTTGTTCAATGTCTTCACCGTAAGCAATGCCCACCACGATCCCGACGCGGCGTTTCGGAATCCCGGTGAGGATATCCAGCGGATTTTTGAACAGGAAAGAATTCGGCACCACGGTCAGCTCGCCTGTGACCTGGCGTATCGTGGTCATACGCACGGTGATATTTTCGATGCGGCCCATGATGCCCTGGCATTCAATATAATCGCCGGGTTCCATTGGAAAGCGCCATAACAACAGGATACCGGCAAAAAAGTTTTCAAACACTTCCTTGAAGGCGAAACCAATCGCAATGGAAGCCAGCCCCAGTCCACCGATTGCCTTTGAAGGGGTCAAACCGGGGAAAATCACCATTGCGGTCAGCAATAAACCCAGGATCCACACCGCGATCGTTACCAGTCTCAACAACAATTCCTGCAGGGAACGCCTGACCCGCGCGCGCAGTAGCAGCCGCCGGACAATCGTGACAACAAGACTGGACACCAGCCAGGTGAGCAGAAGGACAATGACACCGGTCACCAGGAAGGGGATGTGCGACAGGAAATTACGCCACACGTCCACCATGGTATCAAGCATGATGCTATGTACGTAATCCAGACTGACCGGGTTTTTATCCATTCTGATAGTTTGTCAGATGTATGGGACGTAACATACTCAAGCGAACCGAGTAAATCGAAAATATATTATAGCGGAAACAGGGCCAGAGTAATTTATTTAAAACCAGGGTCTGCCCTTTTCCCCGGAGCATATTAGAGGAGATTAGAAAACCACCGTCTATCCCCTGTTACTGTGATGTGGCATTGCAAGACCTGACCCCATTTCTCAGGTATTGTATATTTAGCAGATTAAATATCCGGACAGAACAATCGTGATAAAAACCAGACCAGGAACAATCCGGCTTTGCATGTTGGTTGCATGCCTTATCCTGTTTTTCCCCGTCCATGCTGAAGATAAGCCGCTGCGTATCGCACTGGACCACTGGCCACCGTATATTGACCGGTCACACCCGGAATACGGAATAGCCGCCGAACTGGTTATCACCGCCCTCCACCGTGCAGGTTATAAGTCCAGTATAACACTCGAAAACTGGACCGGTGCCCTGGAAGGCACCCGCCTTGGAGTCTACGACATCATCATCGCCGGCTGGCATACATCCAAACGGGAGGAACTCTTCAAGTTCAGCAAGCCTTATTTGTATAACGAGATAAAATTCATCAAGCGCAAGGGCAAGCCAATTACTTATGATACTTTCGAGGATTTGCGGGGACTTCTCATTGGCGTTGTGGAAAACTATGCCTATTCCCCGGAGTTTGATAACAGCAACCTGCTAATAAAAATTCCCAACAACCATCTGATTCAGAACCTGTCGTTACTGCAGCAGGGAAAGATCGATCTGACACTGGACGACAAGTGGGTCATTCTCCACCAGATCGAAAAATACCTGCCATCTTCTGCACAAAAATTCGAGTTCCTGGACAAGCCATTAGCCGTTCGTGGCCTGCATCTGCTGGTAAGCCGGCAAAACCCGGCACATAAAGAGATTATCAGCGAATTTGACAAGGCGATCGTGCAAATGAAATCAGACGGCAGCTTTGATGAAATCGTCAGGAAATATCAGCGGGAACTGGTATCGGATTAAGTGGGGTCAGATGAAACTATTTTTATGAAAAGTTTCATCTGACCCTACTTATCTTAGCAGTAATTTGTATTACAGCATGCTGTGAACTACCTTTTTTATGTAGAAAGAATAAGTAGATTGTGCATTGCAAAAAACAGAAAAAAGATCCCCTATTATTTTGTTTATTGGCGAATCTTGACGTCCTTAGTCGCAAAATAATAAAAAAATTTACAGGACCTCCGGAGGTACCCAACTCTCAGTTGGGCGCATTAACTACTGAGGAGAGATATGATGAAAATGAAGGATCTTTTACACATTGCGATATTCGTAGTAGCCGCCACGTCGTATTCTGCTTTCGCCGGCGATTACGGTACTGCCCAGGAAGCCAGGGCCATGCTGGAAAGAGTTGTAACCGCGTTAAAGACGAATGAGTCTGCGGCTCTTGCCAAATTCAATAAGGGTGAGGATGGATTCAAGGATCGGGATCTCTATCCGTTCTGCGCAGCGCCAGACGGTAGCCTGACGGCACATCCCGTTTACTATCCAGATCTTGACGAAGGAAACCTGAAAACGGTGAAGGATAAGACAGGCAAAGCCTTCGGCAAGGAGATATTTCAGAAAGCGAGAAACGGTGAAATCAGCAAGGTCGCGTATATGTGGCCGCGACCAGGTGAAACGAACCCGGTGCAGAAAATCGCTTTCGTCACCAAGGTTGGCGATCAAGTTTGCGGGGTCGGCTATTATAAAGACTAACGTACCGTTCTGAATATATGGGGCCAAGTCAAGAATCTTGAATCAAATTTCAAGATGACATACGAATTAAAGGGTCGGAGTGATTTAATTTTAACCACTTACGATTCCTGAATCGGTCTTCCCTGCTTTGCATGTCCAATCTGTCTTTTTAGGGTTTCTTCGATTTTTTCCTTGAACCGATCATTTCCTAATGGATAGTTATAGTGGCTGGAATGGTTAATTGCATGAATATCCCGCTCATCAATTTCAGTCTTGAAGAGTTCACGATAGACATATTGCCTGTCTGCTTTTTCCTCTCCTAACTGCCAATAGAGTTCATGGTCCTGAATCAGCGAGTTGACTTCTCCCCAGGCGTGATAGCAGTAGCTGCTCCACGGATATTCTTCGGGGAATACCACCATACCGGCTCGCACCGGGTTCAGTTCAATATAGCGGTAACATAAAAGCAGATAATCCTCTGCCTGGATCAGGCTTGATTTGTGCCGGCCTTCCCACAATGTGCCACTGCGCCGGTACGTGCGATTTACGTACTGCACGTAATGCTGTCCTAACAGGGACATCACCCTTGAGATCCCTTCCTCATCCTCCGATGTCATTAACAAATGCACGTGATTGGTCATCAGGACATAGGCATGGAGCATCACATGATAGCGCCTCAAGGCGCGGCCCAGCCGGTCAAGATAAAACCGGTAATCATCTTCTGCGAAGAAACAGGGTTCCCGATTATTACCCCGCTGGACAATGTGGGCGGGAATATCAGGCAGGTACATCCGTGGTCGTCGCGGCATCAGCAAGCTCCTTTTGCTGTCTATGTTGGATTTGCGAAAAATTCTACAGGATCAACTGGCCAAAATTAAATCACTCCGGCCCCTTTAGTTCTCTATGTCACAATGGAACGGGGGATTTGGCCTTGACAATTAATGAGTATAAAGCCCTTTAGTTAGACCATTAATATAAAAAACGTAGTCTGTTCCCTATCATTATACTGACTATTTTAATCGTCAATAA
>DATIPP010000227.1:0-5019 GCA_035471825.1 Gammaproteobacteria bacterium | reverse complement strand
CATTATTTGCCCACGAGTTTCTGAGTGAAACATAAACGATAAGGACAATAATACATGATTGATTTTTATTTCTGGACGACACCGAACGGCTACAAGGTAATGTTGTTTCTTGAAGAAGCCGGTGTCCCGTACCGCATAGTGCCGCTGAACATCAGCAAGGGCGAACAGTTCAGCCAGGAGTTTTCCCGGATCTCGCCGAACCACCGGATCCCGGCCATCGTGGATAACGCGCCGTTAAACAGCAAACAACCGGTTTCCGTTTTCGAGTCCGGCGCCATCCTGTTGTACCTGGCGGAAAAGACCGGCTGCTTTATTCCCGGGGACAACCGTGGCCGTACGGATGTACTGCAATGGCTGTTCTGGCAAATGGCAGGCCTTGGCCCCATGGCAGGGCAAAGCATGCATTTTACCCAGTATGCACCGGAGGTTTTGCCATACGCCATCAACCGCTATTTCAACGAAACTTCGCGCCTGTTCAAGGTACTGGACCAACAACTGGCGGATGGTCGTGACTTCATTGCGGGTGATTATTCCATTGCTGACATGGCCTGCTATCCCTGGATAAACGTGTACCAGCGGTTGCAGCAGGACCTGGCTGATTATCCAAACCTGTATCGCTGGTATGAGCGGATTAAAAACCGGCCGGCGGTCATACGGGCCTACGAAAAAGGACTCGCGGTCAACACCGTGCCGACCGTCACGGAAGAATCAAGAAAAATACTGTTCGGCCAGCACGGCGGAACACTGGCGGCCTGAATGAAAAGGGGAAAGGAAAACCGCCATGCAGAAACCTCGGCTTCAGACCGGGACAACGACATCGATAATTGTACCGTACTGGGAGAGATCGAATACGTACCTGTCACCATGCAAATCATGACGGTCGATTTTCTCGCCTGTTTCAATTTATGCAGTGAACTTAACCGTAAGCCATGAGGAGAATTAACAATGAAATTATATGACACCGAATCCCTGCCCAATCCGCGCCGCGTGCGTATGTTCCTGGCGGAAAAGAAACTGGATCTGCCACGTGAGCAGGTTGATGTAATCGCCGGCCAGCACCGGACACCGGAATTCCTGGCCAGGAACCCGGACGGAACGGTCCCCCTGCTGGAACTGGACGATGGTTCATATATCAGCGAGACAGTCGCCATTTCCCGTTACATCGAAGAGCGGCATCCGCAACCGGCATTGCTTGGCCGTGGCCCCGAAGAAAAGGCCGTGGTTGAGATGTGGCAGCGCCGGGTCGAACACTCATTAATGAATACGCTGGTTGCCTATTTCCACCATGCCACGGACGGGTTTGGTGAGGCGGACCGCTACCGCAACAGGGAATGGGGTGAACATAACCGCAAAATGGCTATCGAAGCGATGCAACGCCTGGATCGGCAACTCGCAAAAAACGAGTTTGTGGCGGGCAAGACTTTTTCAATTGCTGATATTACCGCGTTGTGTGCTGTCGACCTGGCAAAGGCGCTCGGTATCGACATACCCGCCGGCTGTACGCACCTCGGCAACTGGCATGCGCGGGTATCTGAACGGCCCAGTGCTGCAGCTTAGTTACTGAATGCAAATCAATGCAGACATATCACAGCGGGTAGTGGTTAACAGCCACGGGCTGCCCTGGACGGATTCGCCGATGGCGGGCGTGCAGCGGCGTATGCTGGAACGAGATGGTGATGAAATCGCCCGCGCCACCTCGATCGTGCGCTATATGCCCGGCTCTTTTTTTGAACAGCACACGCATGACGGCGGTGAAGAGTTTCTCGTTCTCGACGGTGTGTTTTCCGATGAGACAGGAGACTTCCCCGCCGGCATGTATGTCCGTAACCCGATCGGATCCCGGCATAAACCACACACGAAGGAAGGCTGCCGGATACTGGTCAAGCTGCGCCAGTTTAATGCGGCCGACAGGAATGTCGTCCGTATCGATACAAAAAACGCTGACTGGAAACCGGGCCATCGTTGCGGGATACACGTCATGCACTTGCATGAGTACGGCAGCGAACATGTGGCGTTGATGAAATGGGAGCCGGGCGCCCGTTGCAATCGGCGCAGTTATCCGCGCGGAATGGAAATCTATGTCATGGCGGGCACACTCTCAGATGAGTACGGAACGTATTCGGCGGGCACCTGGATTCGCAGCCCGGCCGGGTTTAGCCATGCACCCCATAGCACCGGTGGTTGCCTGGTGTATATCAAGACAGGGCACTTATGATCCTGGCTGGGTGGCAGAATAACAATGCAGCGGTTTGCAACACCGCCCATGCTGGTTTGAATCCAGCCCCAGCCTCCATTCAATATAAACAGGCATAGAGGGAAGCATGATCAAGCGACTGGTTAACGGTACCTGGTACCCGGAGATAACTGAAGATGAAATACGCCGCGCTGCCGTTGCAGAAAACCGTTTCAGCGGACGGATATCGGCCGACGGTTCATCCGGTTTCCCGGCCGCAGCCGGGCGCTACCACCTTTACGTGTGCTATGCATGTCCGTTTGCGCACCGCACGTTGATCGCCCGTAAACTCAAGAATCTGGAACATATCATTTCTATTTCGGTACTCGATCCTTACTGGGGCCGCGCGGATGGCTGGACGTTCAGTGACTGCGAGGGTTGTACACCTGACACCGCGAACGGTTTCCGTTTCCTGCACCAGGTATATACCAGGGCAAACCCGGACTATACCGGCAGGGTCACGGTGCCTTTGTTGTGGGATAAAAAGACCGGCACCGCGGTCAATAACGAATCAGCAGAAATCATCCGCATGTTCAACAGCGAGTTTAATGCATTCGGTGATGCTTCAATTGATTTGTATCCGGCGCAACTCAGACAGGAAATTGATGATATCAACGGTTTCGTGCAGCGTTACGTGAACACGGGCGTGTACCGGGCCGGATTTGCACGGACACAGGAACAATATGATCAGGCAGTTGACGAATTATTCCAGGCGCTCGATGAACTGGAACTGCGCCTCGGACATCATCCTTACCTTGTGGGTGACCAGCCGACAGAAGCAGACTGGCGTTTGTTTCCCACGCTCGTTCGATTTGATGTCGTGTATTACGGCGCGCTGAAATGTAACCTGCGGCGGCTTGTCGATTATCCCAACCTGTGGCGTTACACGCGCAGCCTTTACCGGGTTCCCGGGATTGCAGACACTGTCCACCTGGATCATATCAAGCGCCATTATTACGATCACTACACCGGCATCATCAACCGCATGATTGTGCCGCGGGGGCCGTTAGTGGAATTTGCCTGAACTAACAAGTAAGAAACAACTGAAAAAGAGACAATAAAATGAAAGAGTATACAAGTGACATTGCCTTTACGGACACCGTGAAAAATATCCAGAAACAGGAAGGTTCGCGCGACATCTACGCACACATGGAACAACGCGGCGGATGGGAAGACCGGGTAACGAAGCAACTGGCCGATTTCATCGCGCAACGTGATTCGTTTTACATGGCAACTGTCAATGGGGAAGGGCAGCCATATATTCAGCACCGCGGCGGACCCAGGGGATTCCTGAAGGTCCTCGATGACAAGACACTCGGCTTCGCTGATTTCAGCGGTAACCGGCAATACATCAGTTACGGTAACCTGGTTGATAATAACAAGGTATGCCTGTTCCTGATGGATTACCCTAACCGCAAGCGAATCAAGGTATGGGGAACGGCAGAAGTGATAACCGGGGACGATATATTAAACAAACAGTTAACAACTTCCGCTTACAAAGCCACGCCGGAACGGGCCTTTATCATTCATGTTACGGCATGGGATATTAACTGCCCGAAGCACATTACACCGCGGTATACAGTGGAAGAAATAAAGGCTCTGAACTTAGAATAATTGGTGGATAAATAAATCGTTTCATTATCCAACAGATCAATCGACACTGACCCTTTTGATTTGTACTTTTATTTTTTTTCGTAAGGCTGGATCAGCAGGACAAAGTACATAATCGATGCGCCAAAGGTGAGTGTCGTGATAATTATTCGTAAAATTACAATATCATCACTGGTCGATTTACGTGTATGGCGTTTGATTTCCTCGCTGTATTTCTTCCTGGCTTTTTCATCCTTGATATAACGGGAAGGGCCCTGGTAGGTGTATGTGCCTCCGTGATCGGTATTCCATGCCCACATATTTAACCCGAGTACGAGGAGAAACAGGAAGACTGTTATCGAGAGAAAGCGGTTAACAATAGATTTTTCCTGCTCCGGGTAAGCAGCCACTGAATTTTCAATCCGCTTTTTCGGGGTTTTGAACGCGAAGTAAATTACACTTGCACCAAGCAGGCCAATCAGCAAATCGGAGTTGCTGGCGTTCCCAGCAATGAAAAGATTGCCCAGCAAACGGGCAACCATTACCAGTCCGGCATATACCGCGACAGAACAGAAGAACAATGCCGGACCGCTGATCTTATCGATCTTTCTTCGTGCCATATTGCAGATCCCGATGGCGGGCAGTCTGTTCCTTAAACCTTTTAAGTTTTTACCTATCCTGCATTTTTACTCTTTCCTGACATCAATTTATAAACAATAAAAACCAGGACCATGACTACGATAAACGTTGTGCCGAATACCTTGATTAGGAAAACATAGAAACTGCTTAAACCCTCCAATTTTTTCTCACTAATATCGGGAGTTGTATCTGTAGTGACCGGGGTTGTTGCTTCTGTTTTTTCCGGCTCCGCCGGCGGTTGTGGTTCTGCTTTTTCAGCCGGTTTCATCTCTTCGGCTTCTGCGGCCAGTTGTTTCTGCTCCGCCGCCGCGGCCAGTTTCTTTTGCTCTGCCTCCTCCGCCAGGCGTTGCTTTTCTGCCGCTGCTGCCTGCCGTTTCTTCTCAGCCTCCTCAGCCAGTTTCTTTTGCTCTGCTTCCTCCGCCAGGCGTCTTTTCTCGGCCTCCTCCGCCAGGCGTTGCTTTTCTGCCGCTTCTGCTTGTTGTTGGGCCAGTTTTTCCTGCATGCCGGCATGCAGGTCCTTTTCAATCTGTGCCATACGGACGGCGAGTATTTCGTCA
>DATIPP010000226.1:0-2131 GCA_035471825.1 Gammaproteobacteria bacterium | reverse complement strand
ATGGATGAGGCCGCGCCGCCGCCGAGCCCGATCAACATGGCCGGGCCACCCAGCACGATCAATGCGGTGCCTGGGGGTATGGTTTGTTTGTGAATGTGATCGTTACGGATCATGCCGTAGCCGCCGGCCAGCATGATTGGTTTGTGATATCCCCGGATGCGTCCCGGTTGTTCTGATTGTTCATAAGTGCGGAAGTAACCGCATAACGCCGGCCGGCCGAATTCATTATTGAATGCGGCCCCGCCTATTGGCGCATCCAGCATGATCTCCAGTGCTGAGGCAATCCGTTCCGGTTTACCGTTATCTTCTTCCCAGTCCTGGATGAACCCGGGAATGCGCAGGTTGGAGACGGTGTAACCGGTCAATCCGGCCTTGGGCCTTGCACCCCGGCCGGTGGCGGATTCATCCCGGATCTCGCCCCCCGATCCGGTAGACGCACCGGGATAGGGTGAAATCGCAGTGGGATGATTATGCGTTTCCACCTTCATCAGGATGTGAACATCTTCCTGCTGTGTCAGGTATTGGTGATTGTTCGCTGCCGGAAAAAACCGCGTGGCTGCATATCCTTTCATGACTGCCGCATTATCACTGTATGCAGACAGGACCCTGCCGGGGCTGGCGTCATGGGTGGCCCGGATCATGTCGAACAGCGAGTATTGTTTTTTCTCACCCGCTATGGTCCATTCGGCATTGAAAATCTTGTGGCGGCAATGTTCGGAATTTGCCTGCGCGAACATCATCAATTCAACGTCAGTGGGATTACGTTCCAGCGCGAGGAAGTTTTCCAGCAGGTAATCAAGTTCTGTATCCGACAACGCCAGACCCATTTCCCGGTTGGCTTTTTCCAGTGCCGGACGTCTGGCCTGTAATATATCAATGACCTGCAATGGACGCGGTTCAGCTTCATTAAAAAGGACACCGGCATCGTCCATCGACGTCCACACGGTTTCCGTCATGCGATCATGGATAAAAGGTTTGACCTTTTCGCGGAGTGACACGAGGTCGATAGTGGAAGATACGGTGAATGACCATTCCGTGCCCCTCTCCAGGCGTAACACTTTTTCCAGTCCGCAGTTACGCGCGATGTCCGATGCCTTGCTGGACCAGGGCGAGAGAGTACCGGGTCTCGGGGTTACCAGCAGGTGGGGGCCGGAAGCGTTTTTTTCCTGCCCGCCTGTACCGTAAGTCAGCAGGGTTTCCAGTTTAGCTGTTTCGTTCGCATCCAGATCCTCCGAAACTCTGGTGAAGTGAACATGGTGTGCGCGGATTGCCGTGACTTCCGGTGCCACGGCATGGATTTGTGTCAGGATTTTTTCAATGCGAAAACCGGGTAAGGCATCACTGCCGTGAAAGATAAGCATGCTTGTCAATCAATCAGATGGTTGCGGATTGGTAAATAATTCGTGGATGCCGGACTGAATCCCCGGGGAAAACCGATCCGGTTGATTATTCTATTTCATCCACGCGTATCCAGACAGCCCCGGTACGGCTACCCCGGCTGTCGGATGAAGAAAGAAGCTCCCTGTCGGATTCATTGAAATCCTGGTTGATACCGCTGAGCCTGATCCATTCCCCGAGTTTCCCGCTGGCTGTCGTCTGGACATTCTGGACATCAAAGACCGGATGTTTACCCGGCTCCTTGCGCGTGAGCCTCGGTGCCGCCAGCAGTGTCACCTGGTCGCCGCTGAGCCGCGGCAGAACATATAAACCGGAACTTGCATCGTAATACTCGTGAGTTTCAGTCTCGTAGACGCCATGCGGCGTATAATATCTGGTCCGGTTGTGGATGGGTACGGATTGTCCCACCTGGATAAAAGCCGGTGATCCCTCGACCGTTTGTACCCGGAACGAATGTTGTTCATCACGGTTGGCTTCCGAATCCCGGAGGCGATAGCGAATGATGTTTCCGTCTTCATCCCTGCCGGAAATAATCAGGCCGTCCCTGTGGCGTGGCCCATCCCGGTTGGTGACCGTCACGTCACCGGTACTGTAGCGCCCGGCGACGGAGTGCTCGCGGTTATCTATTGAAAAGCCCGCATCCTGTTTGACGGTAATCAGCAGCTTGCGGGGGGAGTGATCGATATTTTCCAGCACGTTCTTCAGTTCGGCGATGTTACCGGGAGTGGACTTG
>DATIPP010000225.1:0-10068 GCA_035471825.1 Gammaproteobacteria bacterium | reverse complement strand
CGTCGTGGCCGACAAAGATCGACGCCCTGCCTTTCACTTTCTCGAACAACGCTTCCATGAATGCCATGTCGCCGGAAGTGTCCTTGATGCCGATGGTGTTGTCGAAATCCAGCAGGCCGCCTTCGGCGGTCCACCATTTTAAATGTGTCCCCGCGCACTGGGGCACGTTGTACATCACGATCGGAAGATCCACCTTGTCCAGTGCCCGAAAGTGATCGTATACCTCGTTGAAGTCGGGCTTGAGATACCAGGGAGTCACCACCAGTGCGCCGTCGACGCCGGCGTCTTTTGCCCAGCTTGTCAGCGCCACGGTTTCGCGCGTGCTGTTGCAACCGGTGCCGGCCAGCACCGGCACGCGGCTATTCACTTCATCAAGACAAACCTCGATTACCCGCTTGCGTTCTTCCAGTGACAGGTAGGGAAACTCGCCGGTCGTGCCACAGGGCAATACGCCGTCGACGTGGGGGAGCAGCCGTTTGAGCAAGGCGCGAAAGGTTTTCTCGTCGAAGGCATCGTCACCGGTAAAGGGCGTTACCAGCGCCGGGAAAATACCCTTGAACCATTCAGTCTTGTAACCCATCGTTGTTCTCTTCTACCTGGCCCCCGTTGTCCCTGCTTCCTGCGCGGATGAAGCAAATGCCTGCCTGATCGCACCCGTTGCCGCGGCATGAACGTTCCCGGCGAGTGCATGACGGTCCAGTGCGCGGGGATGGACCGTCGCCAGTGCGATCATCACGTCATCATCAACACACTCCGCCGGGATGAGTTCCGTTTCCAGCGCATCCACGATGGCACGCGCCAGTGCCGACTGCGTCGGACCGTAGATCATATTTGCCTGGCGCAGGTTTTGTTGCGACAGCGTCGGCAACAACAGGGTCGACGGCCGTACCGTGAGTCCCGGCTCCAGGATCGTCGTCAGCGCTTCGCGCCCGTGCACCGGGTAAGTGAGTTGCAGGGCATAGGCATCGCCCAGCGGTGTTTCCTTGCCGCCGGCGATCAATTCGATCTGTACCTTGTTGATGTCATCACCCGCGGCACCGCTGCCGATGCGCAGATCATGTTCGTCGATCATTTCGGGCGTGATTTCAAGATCACCGAAGCGCTCCGCCAGTGATCCACCGGGCCAGTCAAATGACGTATCAGCCGGTACAATCTTGCCCAGTTTCTCCAGTTCCAGCCGGATCTCCGCACGGGTCTCGTGAATCAAGGCACCACCAACAGATTTGAGGGGCATGCGCGGCGGGCCCATCTCCAGTCCAACCATTTTCAGCGCGGCCTTCACCGCCACGCCGCCGCCGTGACGCGCAAAGATACGTGAAAGCTTTTGTACCTCCTTTTGCCTGCGGCGGGCCTGTTCAAGTTTTCCGTCATTAAACAGATTAACGATTTCCTGCCATATCTCCGGGTACACCTGGGCGCTGGCCAGGATCATACCGCTCACGCCGCCGGCAAGCGCGGGTAACACCACCTCGTCGTGGCCGACCAGGACATCGATGCGGTCACCCACGTACTCCAGCACTTCCAGTGTATAGCCCAGGTTGCCGGAAGATTCCTTCAGTCCCACCACGTTGGGAATGTCCGCGAGGTCTTCGATCACGGTGCGCGGCAGGTAGCGATCCACCAGTTGCGGGATGTTATAGAGAATGACGGGCAGGTCGACGGCGTTGGCAATATCGTAAAAGTGCTGGAAGACACCCTTGTCCGAAGGGTGAAGAAAAAACGGCGTGGCAACCAGTGCCGCCGATGCACCGGCTTTCTTTGCGTCGCGGACGAGGGTGATCGCCTCGTGCGTGGACGGCGCGCTGCAGCCGGCGATGACCGGTTTGCCGCCGCATTCCGCCACCGCGATCTCGACGAGGCGGCGCCGTTCTTCATGATCCAGGTAACAGAATTCACCGGTACTGCCGCTCACTAGAACACCGTCCACATCCGCCAGTACATGCTGAACCAGCCGGTGGAAACTGTCCTCGTCAACGGCTTCTGTTTCCCTGTCAAAGGGGGTGACCAGTGCGGGGAAAACCCCTTCAAGCCACGGAAGCTTGATCGGCATAACTGTCTCCTGATGCAACAGGTTCAGTGTCGATTGATGCTGGTGTTGTTATGAATCACTCGCCAGGATAACCGATGCTGAATCTGCGTCTTCACGGGTCATACTGCTGAAAAGTATGGACAGGGAATCGTTATCCAGCGGACGGGAAATGTGCTGTTTCGTCGAGCGAATTACGGAAAGTATATCGGCGCTGTTCATCCCGGTAATGAGCCCCGCCAGTTCCTCGCCGGATATTCCGTTCGGAATCGTGGGGATGACGCTGATAAGAATCTGCTTTCTTTCAGTTGATCCCCGGCCGTTCATGGCCTGGTTCAATGATTGCAGGCGCGTTAACCGGTATTCACTGTCGGGCTCCTGTTTCCTTTCCGCGCTTTTGCCGACAATTATCTCAACCGGTTTATTATTCGCAGGTTGTTCCGACGACGGTGTTGCAAATTCCTGCTGGAGCCCTGCGATCATGCTTTCATAGGTTTCAATATCTGATCGCAATTTCGCAATGATTCTCTCCTTTTCACCGATGGCTTTTTCCAGTTGCGAAACCCTTTCATTCGAAAGTTTCTCTTCCAGGGCAATATCTTCGACCAGTTTTTCCCGCCGTTCCGACTCGGCTATAAACTTTTCCCTCAACTGGTCATAACTCCTGGACAGATCACCGCGTTCCAGTTCGAGCAAGGTGAATTCTTCCGAAAGGGTCTTGTTCTCTCCGGCCAGCAAATCGTTGGCGCGTTGCAATTCTTCCGTTTCCTCTTTTGCCAGCGATCGTTGCAGTTCCAAGGCCGCCAGTTTTTCCATCAATGATTCATTTTCCCGTTCGGCCTCCCGGTAACGCGATTCCCAGTCCATTTCCTGCAGGGACAACAATTCACCTTCTGCCACGGCCAGGCGTTCCTCGGCAAGTGCCAATTGATCCCGCGTCTCGGACAACTTCGATTCAAGCTCCAGCGTGCTTTTCTGTGAACCGGACAAACTCTCGACGAGTCGACGTTTGGCCTGTTCCTGCTCTTCCAGACTACGCTCCTGTTGCCGGATAGTCTCCTCCAGGGAATAGATGGTGGTTTTATGAATGCGTTGCCTCTTGTTTTCCTGGTAAGACCAGACAGACAGGACAGCTCCCGTCACAACGGCAGCTACCAGAATCGTGACAAGGACAGGCCCGGAGATACGGCGGGGAGTTCTTGATCCTTCCATACGGGGAATTCTGGCCAACTGCCAATCCAAGATCAATCTGTTATTGTCATAATCAGCAGGTTCAATAAACAACGGGGACTGGCTGATTCGGTTAGAATCAAATTACAATCCCTGCTGACAGGCCGAATAGATAAAAAATGGCTACCGGAACAAAAACGATCTGCCTCGCCCTTCAGGGCGGTGGTGCGCACGGTGCCTTTACCTGGGGCGTACTCGATCGTTTCCTGGAAGAAGAAGATATAGATTTCGAGGGGATAAGCGGCACCAGCGCAGGAGCAATGAACGCCATCATGCTGGCGCACGGCCTGATGGACGGGGGCCGTGAAGGTGCCCGGCAACTGCTCGATGAATTCTGGGGAAAAGTTGCAAGTGAAGTACCTTTCCCCATATGGCTGGAAAATTTTTTCGATACACTTCCGGATCTGTACCACGAACCGCCGCTATGGATGCATGCCTACCTGAACATGTTACGATTCCTGTCGCCTTACCAGGTGAATCCTTTCGACCTGAACCCGCTGGAAATCATTGTAAAAGGTCTTGTAGATTTCAGGCGACTTCGAAAACACTGCCCCGTCCGGCTCTTCATCAATGCCACGCAGGTGAGAACGGGTAAAATCCGCGTATTCACAACAGAAGAAATGAGACTGGAGATGCTGCTTGCTTCAGCCTGCCTGCCGAACCTGCACAAATCCGTGAAGATCAACCATGAAGAATACTGGGACGGCGGTTTTACGGGTAATCCAGCGATATTCCCGCTGATATACGAATGTAAGAAAGAAGACATACTGGTGGTCATCCTGCATCCATTGAAAATACGGGCTGCTCCCGTGTCCATCGAGGACATATCCGAGAGGATGGCCGAGCTGGGTTTCAGTACGGCATTTCTCAGGGAGATGCGGGCCATTACCCTGACAAGGGAACAGATTGACCAGGGCTTGCTGCGCGGAGGAAGACTGATAGGACGGTTCAAAAAGCTGCGTTTTCATATTATCGAGGCGGAACGATTGATGGTGCGTCTTTCCGATTCGAGCAAGTATGATGTTAGAAAGTCATTTCTTAATTTGCTCAAAAAAGAAGGGCGTCAATACGCCGGTACCTGGCTGAAAAAACACAAAAAGAATATTGGCAAACAATCGTCCGTCAATCTTGGAAAACTTTTCACCTGAACGTTTCGTGAATAGTATTTTACATGAGAACAGGATGCATTGAACCCAAGTTATAAAATCGCTTTTGTCGTTGTACTCGCGGTTACCGCCCGGGGTGGTTTCAAAATAATCAGGAGCGTATCACGCTGTTACGAGCTGGTTATCATATACCATGCCGGAAAAGACTATTTCACCATCAGGTGCGACAGGAAATTCAATTACAACAAGCCCAAACACATCCTGTAAAAGAAAATCCCCGTGTATTACTCACCGGTCAATGGCGCCGGGGCAGTGCTGGGTGGAGCCTACGGCACGGCAAGACACGGCCTGTTCATTTTCCTGTTCGGATCTCTTGTGCTTTTCGTGTTCTGGTTTTTCTGGCAGCGAAACCGGCATCGCAGAAACAAAATTAGCCGGGTCCCGCATCGAGCGAATAATGCTATGATAACGATACAGGGGCTCATCAAATACAAGGGGAGGAAGCACCATGGAAGAACGACCGCACTCGCGGCTGGGGATTGCCTCATTCATATTAAGTATCCTGCTGTTCATTATCACTTTTATATTGCTGGGAATTGCCGGAGTCATGGAGGCATCGACACCCGGCGGTATTGATGAAACTGCTACCAATACCATTATCCTCGGGCTCGCCATCATCGCAGTGCTCTTTATTGACCTGGTGGCCCTGGTCCTGGGTATATGCGGTATGGTGCAGAAGGAACGTAAAAAAATATTCGCAGGGCTGGGATCCCTGCTTTCCGGAATACTGCTGGTGGGGACGATCCTGGTTATCATTATCGGCAATTCGATGGCGTAATCAGCGGCAACCTGCTTTCATGCTCCGCGGGGAACCATGACAAAAGGCCGGGCATTTACATTTTTCTTATTGAGCCTTGCGCTGCTTATCGGCAGTTGTGCACCCTTCGGCTACGTTATTTATCATGAGGCAACGGCCACACCGGACAAGGAAGTACCAATCGCCGATCCCATCACCCCGGAAATATTTACTTTCCGGTCAACACCGGGGACATTGGCCAGGTTTTCCGTAAAAACGCGGATCGAGACTTCTTCCGTGCAGGAAAAAAACATGGATTTTAAAACCGAGTTCGAACCCCGGTACAGGTTTCCGCTTCGATACACGATCACGGATTCAACCGGGGGGATCATTTCACAGGAAAACACATACCTGGCCTGGGACGAAGGCTCCCGGTCAATCAGTAACGAGGCAATTACGAGTACCGGCGGCAGCCTCGACATAACGACCGGACTGGAAAAAACAACCGTTCCCGCCGACGGTACAATGAATATCGAGATTGCTTTCAGTCAAGACACTACCTACCGTGCGAAGCTGGTCGATCCCAGGCTGCAATTTTACGAAAATGTTATCAACAATACCTGGTATATCGTCAGTGGAATAATCATGCTAATCGTCGGCGGCATACTGTGCGTGATCAGTTTTATATTCGTGTTGATAACGGTCGGAAACACGGAACGTCCGGTAAACACCGGTGAAAGCGGGGAAGTTGATACGGCTGTAACCAGGCAGGATTCGTACCAGCGGGCCATGTTGATCCAGCTTTCGAGCCTTTCCGGTTGCGTCATACCTTTCGGTCATATCATCGTCCCGGTCACGTTGTGGCTCTGCTGGCGCAGTGGAGACGACTTTGTCAACAAGGCGGGGTCGGAAGCGGTCAACTTCAACCTCACCGTGACATTCTATTACCTGTTCTGCGTCCTGCTGTTTATCGTGGTGATAGGCATGTTCCTTTTCTTCGCTGTCATGATCTTTCACCTGGTACTCATCATCGTTGCAACGGTCCATTCTTCAAACGGCGAGTTATACCGTTACCCGCTGACGATACGTTTCATCAAGGCCTGATTAATCGATAAAGGGATCACCGGGCCACCCGTTTTAATGCCGGGCAGCCCGGTCTCCCGGTTATGGCGTGTTGTCTTCCTTTACCCGCTCCAGCACGACCGGCACCGGGCGACAGACAGTTGTACAGACCGGGGAATGACCTCTCGCGACGTCGAGCAGTTCGTCCAGCTCTTCCTCGCTGCAGTCCGCCTTGATGTGCATCCTGATTCGGATCTGCTCGTAACCCGGTGATACTGCATCGTCCAGTGCAAGCAGCCCCTGCAAATCCATCTCGCCCCGGAGCTCCGTCGACAATTCCGTTATCCGGATACCGCGAGCCGCTGCGTGCAACACGGTCGTGGTCGTGACACAGCCGGCCAGGGCGTGGAGCAGGACTTCGACCGGGTTGGCGCCCTTGTTCTCGCCAAGCAGTACCGGTGGCTCGTCGTTCGTGAATACGAACGGTTCACGACGCGAATCGTCTTCCCGGTGTACGCCGTAAAAGTCCTTGATGGATGACCGGTTCTCCCCGCCATTAATCCAGTTGTTACGGGCGCGGAACTCGAAACGTGCTAGTGACGGGTCCGTCTTGATTGCATCCAGTGTCTGGTACAGGCGGTCCATGTCGAGACCGTTTAATTCAACAGTATGCTTTATCGCTGTTTGCGTATTCATTGATACGTACTCCTGAAAATGGATTGTGAAACTGTTTTCGATCGCCCTTGCCCGCCAGTGCATGGGAAATCATGCGGTTACATTAGTGGTTGACGCCGCAGGCGGTAAGATGGATATTTGTCAAAAAAGGTTCATTTGTGCCACAAAATCACATGCCGACCCGGAAAGAACCCCTGCAGGCGCTCATCGTGGCGGTCCCGGAG
Organism: Gammaproteobacteria bacterium; assembly: GCA_035471825.1. Taxonomy (GTDB): domain Bacteria; phylum Pseudomonadota; class Gammaproteobacteria; order Eutrophobiales; family Eutrophobiaceae; genus DATIPP01. Next base: position 2,949 of record DATIPP010000225.1, on the reverse strand, counting down.
ACCGCCGGCTCAGCGTTGTACGGCATGGTGGACGTGCTCTCAGCGACGGGGAATATCTGGCAGACGCTCACCGGCACCGGGGAACCGGAGGAATTGATCCGGCCGCTGGTGGTGTCACCTGTCGGCAGACCGTTTGTTTGCGGCAACAACATCCCTGTACAGCCGGAAGTGCATACCGGTGATGCTGTCAGGGTCGATATCCTAGTCCTGCCGGAACTGTGGCTCGGCCCGAACGATGATTTTCACGGCCGCTACCCGGAGCTCACCGACTGGATTCGTGAAATGTACAAAAAAGGTACGTATATCTACTCGGCCTGTTCCGGATCGATCATGCTGGCCGAAACCGGTTTACTGAACGGTTGCAGCGCGACGTCCCACTGGGCCTACAAGGATCTTTTCCAGAAACACTATCCCGGTATCCGCTTCCGCCCGGAACCCAACCTGGTGTTTGCCGACCCGGCGGGACGCATTGTGACGGCAGGCGGGACCACGTCGTGGCATGACCTTGCGATTCATATCATTTCCCGCCACTGCAGCCCCGGCGAAGCGCTGAAAATCGCAAAGGTCTATTTACTGAAATGGCATGCGGAAGGGCAACTGCCCTATGCCGCGCTGGTGCACAGGAACCCGCACGCGGATTCCGTCGTCAGAAATTGCGAGAAATGGTTGCAGGATCACTTCCGGGAAAAAAACTGCGTTTCGCAGGTCGTGGCCATGGCCGGTATCCCGGAACGATCCCTGAAACGGCGATTTAAAAACGCCACGGGATCATCGCTGATCGAATACATACAGAACTTGCGGGTAGAAGAGTCCAGGCGGATACTTGAGACAGGCAACATGCCGATCGACGAGATCAGCGTTAGCGTGGGTTATGAAGACCCGGCTTTTTTCCGTCGCCTGTTCAAGCGCAGCACGGGGCTGACCCCGGCACGCTATCGTAAAATGTTCAAACCAGTCGGCCGGGCAGTCCCGGCAGAAACAGGCTGAATGCCCCGGCATCGACCCGGTGTTAACAATCGGGGGCGCGGGAACTATCTTTTTATGTGAAACATCGGGAAACGTCCGGCAAGGAATCATGACCGCCCGGCCCGTGTCCAACACAATAGATATGGATATGAACCGGAAACAACATCAAAAACCAGTGACACAGGTGAACATGGCATTGTTCACCGATCTCTACGAACTCACCATGCTGCAGGCCTATTACGATGAAGGCATGACGGACGATGCCGTCTTCAGCCTGTTCGTGCGGCGGCTGCCTGCACACCGGAACTACCTGCTCGCATGCGGGCTTGATTCTGTACTCGAATATCTCGAGAACCTGCACTTTACAGACGAGGACATCGAATACCTGGAATCACAGGAAAAGTTCTCGCAGGGTTTTCTCGATCGGTTGCGGGCTTTCCGCTTCACCGGTGATGTGCACGCCGTGCCGGAAGGGACACCCGTGTTTGCCAACGAGCCGATTTTGGAAGTGAAGGCACCCATTCCCGAGGCGCAAATCGCCGAAACCATGATCATGAACCAGGTCCACCTGCAGACCGTGCTTGCTTCCAAGGCGGCGCGCATTGTAGCCGCGGCGGAAGGAAGACCGGTGGTCGACTTCGGCGCGCGGCGCATGCATGGTACCGACGCCGCGCTCAAGGCGGCGCGCGCATTTTACATCGCCGGTGTCGACTCAACATCCAATGTACTGGCCGGAAAGATCTACGGCGTTCCCATCTCGGGTACCATGGCGCACAGTTACATTCAGGCGCACGATGATGAAACAGCGGCGCTGCGTACCTTTGCCGACGTCTACCCCGGCACCGTGTTACTTGTCGATACCTACGACACGCTGGACGGCGTACGCAAGGTCATCGACCTGGTGAAAAACAGCAACGCTGAAGTCAGCGCCGTACGTCTCGATTCCGGTAACCTTGCGCAACTGGCGCGCGAAACACGCAAGTTGCTGGACGAGTCCGGGCTCGAAGATATCAAGATTCTCGTCAGCGGCGGACTTGACGAAACCGAAATCGGCGCGATGGTATTTGATAACGATCCCGTTGACGGTTTTGGTGTCGGCACCCACATGGGTGTGTCCAGCGATGCGCCGGATCTAGATATCGCCTACAAACTCTGCGAGTACGCCGGCACGGGCCGGCTGAAACTTTCAGCCAACAAACCGATTCTGCCCGGCCGCAAGCAGGTGTACCGGGTTGCGAAAGACGATCACGCTGTCAAGGACATCATTGCAAGTGCAGACGAGGAAGCGGAAGGCAGGCCCCTGCTGGTACCGGTAATGCGTGATGGTGAGCGATTACCCGAAGGCATGACGGATATCGAAAGTGCGCGCGCTCACGCGCAACAGGAGATTGCGCGGCTGCCGGAATACCTGCGCGGTATCGCTGTAGCCGATCCCCCGTACACCGTGGAAGTCAGCACAACCCTGGCCCGTTACCAGGAATCAATCAGCAAGGAAGTGGCAAACAGGAGGTGAACGATCATGACCGGTATCGAGGACAAACTGGAAAAAGGTGATGCATTGATCATCGTCGATGTACAGAATGATTTCTGCCAGGACGGCGCATTGCCCATCGAGTCCGGCGATAAAGTCGTGCCGGTTTTGAACCGATACATCGCTGCCGCCGAAAAGAATAATGTCCCCGTTTATGCTTCACGTGACTGGCATCCAGCCGGCCATATCAGTTTCGAGGAAAGCGGTGGACCCTGGCCGCCCCATTGCATACAGGATACACAGGGCGCCGCCTTCCATCCCGACCTGAAACTTCCCGACTCCGTCATCAAGGTGACCAAGGGCGTGCGTTTTGACCAGGACCAGAATTCCGCTTTCGATCAAACCGGGCTTGCCGCGCAACTCAAGGAAGACGATATCCGCCGTCTCTGGATCGGCGGTCTGGCCCAGGACGTCTGCGTGCTTGCAACCGTGCTTGATGCCTGCAAGGAAGG
>DATIPP010000224.1:0-4835 GCA_035471825.1 Gammaproteobacteria bacterium | reverse complement strand
TCTGACCTGGTATAAAAAATGGGACAAGGTCCAGGACTGGTCATTCAAAGGAGACGTCCACATCCAGTGGTACAAGGGCGGTAAAATTAATGTTTCCTATAATTGTCTTGATCGTCACCTTGACAAGCGTGGTGACCAGATTGCCATTATCTGGGAAGGGGATGACCCCGGGGAGTCCCGGCAAATCACCTATCGCGAGTTATACGAGGATGTTTGCAAATTTGCCAGCGTGCTAAGGGACAACGGTGTCAAAAAAGGCGACCGCGTCTGCCTCTATATGCCCATGATCCCGGAAGCAGCCGTGGCCATGCTGGCCTGTACCCGTGTAGGCGCAATTCATTCAATAGTTTTCGGGGGTTTCTCTCCTGATGCCTTGCGCGATCGCATTAATGACTCGGACTGCCAGGTGCTCATTACTTCGGATTTCGGCCTGCGCGGCAAGAAACAGGTGCCATTAAAAGCCAACGCGGACCAGGCACTGGCAGAATGCCCGAATGTAAAAACCTGCATCGTGGTCAAGCGCACCGGCGGTGAGATCAAGTGGACTGACGGTCGTGATGCCTGGTACCACGAACTCATGGAAAAGGCTTCCGCTGATTCCACGCCGGAAGAAATGGATGCAGAAGATCCACTGTTTATTCTTTATACCTCCGGTTCCACCGGCAAACCAAAGGGTGTATTGCACACCACCGGGGGCTATCTCCTGTTCGTGGCCATGACACACAAATATGTGTTTGATTACCAGGAGGGCGAAATCTTCTGGTGTACCGCAGATATCGGCTGGGTAACGGGTCATTCCTATATCATCTACGGTCCATTGGCGAATGGTGCCACGACACTGATGTTTGAAGGTGTCCCTACATTTCCGGATGCCAGCCGTTTCTGGCAGGTCGTGGATAAATGGAAAGTCAATTCATTTTATACTGCGCCGACGGCGATCAGGATGCTGATGGGGCAGGGCGATGATTTCGTAAACAAGACTGATCGGTCCAGCCTGAGGATACTCGGATCAGTGGGCGAGCCCATCAACCCGGAGGCATGGGAATGGTATTACAATATCGTGGGTAACGGGCGTTGCCCGATTGTTGATACCTGGTGGCAGACTGAAACCGGCGGGCATTTAATTACACCATTGCCGGGTGCAACGCCATTGAAGCCGGGTTCTGCAACACTGCCGTTCTTCGGTGTTGAACCCTGCCTGGTGGATGATAAAGGCAATGAAATCGATGGCGAAGGTGAAGGCGCCCTTTGTATCAAGCGTCCATGGCCGGGCCAGATGCGCACGGTGTATGGCGATCATGACAGGTTCATTGAAACCTATTTCAAGATGTACCCGGGGAAATACTTCAGTGGTGACGGGGCCCGCCGTGACAAGGACGGGTATTACTGGATTACCGGCCGGGTAGATGATGTTATTAATGTTTCGGGGCACCGTATGGGCACAGCTGAAGTGGAAAGTGCCCTGGTCCTGCACGACGCAGTGGCCGAGGCGGCAGTCGTGGGTTATCCGCATGATATCAAGGGCCAGGGGATTTATGCTTATGTGACGCTGATGGCCGGTATTGATCCTTCCGAAGAGTTGAAAAAGGAACTGGTGAAACACGTGCGCAAGGAGATCGGACCGATTGCCTCACCGGACGTAATTCAATGGGCTCCCGGCCTGCCGAAAACCCGTTCCGGGAAAATCATGCGTAGAATACTCAGGAAAGTAGCGGCCAATGAGCTGGATAACCTTGGTGATACCAGTACCCTGGCTGAACCGGCTGTCGTGGATCAGCTTATTGAAAACAGGGCAAATAAATAATCATTAAAGGGAACACACGTAAATGAACCTGGATAGAGTCGGGCCCGGTGATAACCCACCGGAAGAGATCAATGTCATTATCGAAATCCCGATACGCGGGGAGCCGGTAAAATATGAACTGGACAAGGAGACAGGGGCGTTATTTGTCGATCGTTATCTCAATACATCAATGGTATATCCCTGTAACTACGGTTATATGCCGAAGACGCTGGCACTTGATGGCGATCCGATTGATGTACTTATAGCGACATCCATGCCATTGATACACGGTGCTGTCATCCGCTGTAATCCGATAGGCGTTCTGAAGATGACGGATGAGGCCGGTGATGACAGCAAGATACTGGCCATCCCGACATTCAGGGTATCGCGGTTCCACCAGAACGTGGCTTCCCCCGAACAGCTACAGCCCGCCTTGCGTGACCAAATCTGGCATTTCTTTGAACATTACAAGGACCTGGAACCCAACAAGTGGGTCAGGGTGGATGGCTGGGCGGATGCCGAGGCGGCGAAAAAGGAAATTGTCGATTCCATGGAAAGATACAAGGCTTCCCCGGAAAAGCTGAATTTCTGACAAAAAATTGCCTTAATTCAGGCTGCTGACGGCTATCCCGTAACAGGGTGTTATCATATACTGGTTTAACTTGATAAACCCAGGGACAGGAAATCCGTGCAACAAATTGAGCTTCCGGGTTATTTAAAAAATTCCCGTTTCCTCAACAACCTATCGGTTCACAAAATACTGCAGTACTGGGCAGTCATTTGCGCCGGTGCCGTGGTTGTACTGTCCCTTACCGCCCTGCTGACCAATGATGTCATCTCCTCCCGGCACCGTGTGCTGGAAGAATATTATATTCCTGCAGGCAATCTGCTGCGCAACCTTGACAGTCAATTGGCAGAACTGGAAGAGAGTTTACGTGTCCTCACGGACGGGGTGTCAGGTGATGAGTTGGATCCCGGATTCGCCACGGATGAACAAAAGCAGCAGATCTCGGCCCACTTGTCACAATTGTTGAACCTGGCGGACGAAGAAGCACATTTTTTGATCCTGGCGTCTTCTCTTGAACAGGGGTTTCATGAATATTTTTCCAGGCAGGACAGGGTCAGGGAAACACTTGTGAATGCCCTGGGTAATGCAGCTGACAAAAATATACCGGTAACCGCTGATGTTCCAGGCCTGGCAGAGAGGGTTGACAGTCTGCATGAGACCAGCAGCAGCCTGCATGGCATACTTGAGCGACTCTCAACAATTATCACAGACAGGACGCGATCACTTGTTTCCACTACCTATGAGTTAAGCCAGTTTAATCTCTATATAATTGTAACGATAAGCCTGCTTGTCATCGGCGTGATAATCGCAGGCATTTCGCTGGTGATATTCCGTATTGACCAGCCGCTTGGCAAAGTGACTGCCGCAATGCATGACCTGTCAGAAGGTGATATGTCACGCAGGATAGAATCACCCCGCACCACCAATGATGAATTCACCGTTCTGTCGGAAGACTTCAATCGATTTGCGCGGCGTACTCAGGCGTTGTTTGATGAAGTCGTCGATGCCAGGGATGCACTGGAAGCCAGTGAAAAAAGAACCCGCGCCATCCTGGAAAATGCACTGGTAGGCATTGTCTATGTAAAGCAGCAGAGAATTTTCGACGTGAACGAAAAGTTCCTGGATTTGTTTGGTTATACCAGGGAGGAAATAACAGGCCTCAACATCGACAGTTTATATGCCAGTAAAGATGACCTTGATACCGTAACTTCGGCTTCCACGGTGTTGCTTAACAGTGGTAACACCTACCAGGGTGAATGGCAGATGAAACAGAAAAACGGCAATGAGTTCTGGTGTGCAGTGTCAGCCAAATCCCTGTCTGCGGGCAATATTGATGATGGCATAATCTGGTTGTTTGAAGATATAACCCGGCGAAAAAACCAGGAAAATGAATTAATGGAACTCGCCAATTTCGATACCCTTACCAGATTGCCAAACCGTTCACTTTTTATGGACCGCCTGCAGCAGGGCATTAACCGGGCAGGTCGGGATAACAAGATTCTGGGCCTGTTGTATATTGACCTGGATCGTTTCAAGACCATAAATGATTCACTCGGGCATAATGCCGGTGATGAACTTTTGCGAATCGTTGCCGGGCGTATCAGCGAGAGTGTACGTGGTTCGGATACAGTATCGCGGCTTGGTGGCGATGAATTCACGGTTATACTGCCCGAGTTGCTTGATATCAGTGATGCCGGCAAGGTTGCCGAAAAGGTAATCAATATGCTGGCAAATCCCTGTAACCTTTACACGCATGATATCAGTATCACACCCAGTATCGGTGTAAGTATCTATCCGGGCGATGCAGATAACTGGGAAAGCCTGCTGAAGAATGCTGAATCTGCCATGTACCATGCAAAATCAACGGGGCGAAACAATTACAGTTATTACACACAATCAATGAATGCCCGGGCACGACAAAGACTGGAAAGGGAAAGCAAGTTACGCCGTGCCGTTGATGATGAACAATTCCGGTTGTATTACCAGCCGCAGGTCGATGTTCACAGTATGAAAATCACCGGCTATGAAGCATTGATACGCTGGCAGGAAACGGAGGACAGCCTGGTTTCACCGGACCAGTTTGTACCGTTGCTGGAAGATACAGGACTGATTATCCCGGTCGGCGAATGGATTCTTTACCGGGCCTGTCATGATATTCCTGAACTCACCAGGCGTAACAAGGATTTCAAAAGTGTTTCAATCAATCTCTCGGCGCGACAGTTTATTGATGATTCAATAGCCAGGCGAATTACTGCAATCACATCCGAATGCGGAATATCACCGGAGCATGTCGTGATCGAAATTACCGAGTCGCTCATGATGACGGAAACCCAGCGCAGTCTCGCAATACTGACGGAATTAAACCGGAGTGGATTCCATTTGTCGCTGGATGATTTCGGCACGGGTTATTCATCACTGGCATACCTGCGGCAGTTTCCGATTGATGTTATTAAAATTGACCAGTCTTTTGTCCGCGGCATGCTG
>DATIPP010000223.1:0-6821 GCA_035471825.1 Gammaproteobacteria bacterium | reverse complement strand
GACAGAGCGGGGGGACTTTTCCGGGATGCGTCCGGTACTGACAAAACAGTCCCAGGCTGCAGCGGCGATCATAGATTCGTAATCCCGCGCTGAAATCGGGTAACCTGGACTGCCAGTAAGAGAGTCGTTCTTGGTGCGCATCGTCTTTTCCCCGCTCCAGGGGTCCTGTAAATTCTCGCAAATTGCATCATAGCAGACAAAAGCAGGCCTTATTGCAGATTGCAACAGGTAAACATCCGTCTGCACACCAAGCTGTGCAGGGCCGGCGGGATTGAAACGCGGGAAATAAAAAGGGGTGCATGTCATAGACATGCACCCCGTTAACTACTGCAATGTAGTCATCTACGCGAGATGATTACCTGAAATACGCCTCTACACGACGGTTTTGTGCGCGGCCTTCACGCGTGTCGTTGGAAGCGATCGGGAAGTTTTCACCCTTGCCGACCACTGTCAGGCGTGAGGAGGAGACACCCTGCGACACGAGGTAATCCCTGACAGACTGGGCACGGCGCTTGGACAAGCCGATATTGTATGAGTCCGAGCCGGTGCTGTCTGTATGACCCTCAATGACCAGGTTGCCGGAACTGGCCTTAATTCCCGGCAAGGCCCTGTTGAGAAGTGTACGCGCTTCGGAGGTCAGGCGTGAACTGTCGAAGGCGAAATGAATATCCTTGAGCGAAATCACCGCCAGTGGGCATCCCGAGGTATCAACGACTGAACCGAACGGTGTCTCCGGACAATCGTCACGATAATCCGGCACGCCATCGCCATCATTGTCGAGGGCACAACCGTTATTATCGACACTCACGCCCTCCGGCGTAAACGGACAGGCATCGTCCTTGTCAAGAACGCCATCACCATCCTGGTCATCGGCCCAGAAATGACCGGTCATTTCCGGTTCTGCCGGGGGAGGCGCTTCGCCGCCACATTCTGCGCCTTGCCTGCCCGGAAATGCAGAGTCCCAACACTCGTCAAATCCACTTTTCCAGGCGTTGTCAGATGCGTTAAACCAATGCCCCGGTTCCTCGGCGACTGAATTACCGCTGACTGACAATAAAGCCAATATGGCTGTGGATAATAAAAAGAGACGTGCTTTATTCATTAATTGTTACTCCTTTGGCAAGTTGCCTGATAATACGAATAGTTTCCGTTGCCCACTTGCATAATCATAGCAAAGAAGCCGGAGGAAAGTTAACAAACAGTGCGGTCACCATTTTGTGAACCAGTTCACAAAATTCCCGGCCATTTTTGATCAATTTTTGAGTGAAAAGCGCCGTTCGACGTAATTGTCGACAATTTGCCGAAATTCCTCGGCGATATTTTCTCCGCGCAGGGTCGTGACTTTTTTACCGTCAATGAAGACCGGGGCAGCCGGTGCCTCGCCGGTTCCCGGCAGGCTGATACCGATATCGGCGTGTTTGCTCTCGCCGGGCCCGTTAACCACGCAACCCATGACGGCGAGCGTCATGTCCTCGACACCCTCGTATTTTTCCCGCCAGATTGGCATCTGCGTCCGGACGTAGGCCTGGATATTATCGGCAAGTTCCTGGAAAAACGTACTGGTCGTGCGACCGCAACCGGGACAGGCCGTTACCAGTGGTGTGAAGGAGCGTAGTCCTATGGTCTGCAGCATTTCCTGGGCAACGATGACTTCCCTGGCCCGGTCGCCACCAGGTTCCGGTGTCAATGAAACACGGATCGTGTCACCGATGCCTTCATGTAACAAAACACCCATGGCCGCGGTCGATGCAACGATTCCCTTGGAACCCATACCGGCCTCGGTGAGGCCGAGATGCAGGGCGTAATCACATCGCGCCGCCAGGTCACGGTACACCGCGATCAGTTTCTGTACACCGCTGACCTTGCAGGACAGGATAATATGATCGCGCGGAAGGCCAATCTCCTCCGCCCGCTCGGCATTGCTGAGCGCGGATACGATCAGTGCCTCGCGCATAACATCTTCGGCATCGAGCGGTTCCTCGAGTTTGGCATTGTCATCCATCATACGAGTCAGCAATTCCTGGTCCAGGCTGCCCCAGTTCACGCCAATACGCACCGGCTTATCGTATTTAATGGCCATTTCGATCATGGTGGAAAACTGGCTGTCTTTCTTGCGGCCAAAACCGACATTGCCGGGATTGATGCGGTATTTCGCTAGCGCTTCGGCACAATCGGTGTATTTGCTGAGCAGTTTATGGCCGTTGTAATGAAAGTCGCCCACCAGCGGCACGCTGCAGCCCCGGGCGTCCAGTAATTCCCGGATTCGTCCCACCTGGCTGGCGGCTTCTTCGGTGTTCACCGTGATGCGGACCAGTTCGGAACCGGCTGCGGCCAAGGCATGTACCTGTTTCGCCGTGGCCTCGGCATCCGCCGTGTCGGTATTGGTCATGGACTGTACGACAATCGGCTCGCCCCCGCCGATGGTGATTGATCCGACCCGGACACCGACGCTCGGTCTTCGCTGGTATGGCTGTTTATCTCTGATCATTTATAATCCTGCTATTGTGCGCTGCAATGGAGTCTAACGACACGCTATAAGCTGTCAAGAATCTTCTCGCATTCCCGGGTACATTGTTTCCGGTTCCCGCTTGTGAATATTTTAACGTGACAGGTAAACCGCGATGGACAACGAGAAGGTGCGCAGGTCAGGCATGATTCAGGTTCCGATTGTACAGGAATATTCCTGCATCGATCGATCATTCATGAATCCTGTGAGTGTTTCATTCGACTGCTGTATGCATGATTTGGTTCTGTCGTTTTGGACCGGAATACACTGATTTTCACCATAAATTCACGGGAAAAAAACGGGATGGCATGCGATACTGGGACGGATGAATAAAAAAAACAGTTTTACCAGGGATGAGTTGTTAATTTGCGCCAAGGGCGAGTTGTTCGGGGAAGGCAATGCCCAGTTGCCTTTGCCTCCTATGTTAATGGTGGACCGTATTACCTCGATAACGGCCGACGGGGGGGAATTCGGCAAGGGTCGGATAGTTGCGGAACTCGATATCGTCCCGGACCAGTGGTTTTTTGAATGTCATTTCCATAATGACCCGGTCATGCCCGGCTGCCTCGGCCTCGATGCCATGTGGCAACTGGTCGGTTTCTATCTTGGCTGGCTGGGGGCGCCGGGTCGCGGGCGGGCGCTGGGTGCGGGTGAGGTAAAATTTACTGGTCAGGTTACCCCGGATGACAGGATAGTAACCTATAAAATCGACATGAAGCGCGTTATTCTGCGCAAACTCGTCATGGGGGTAGCCAATGCCACCATGGAAGTCGACGGCCGCGAAATCTACGTTGCACGGGATTTGCGCGTTGGCCTGTTCAAATCCACCGAGGGATTCTAGGAGACTTGCATAATTTATGAGACGTGTCGCTGTAACGGGGATGGGTATCGTCTCCAGTATTGGCAATAATAAAAACGATGTCATATCGGCACTTAAGGAGGGGAAATCCGGCGTAAAACATTCCGATGAATATGAAACGCTGGGATTTCGCTCGCATGTATATGCCCCGATCGATCTTGATCCTGACGAGCTGATTGATCGCAAGCTCCGCCGGTTCATGGGCGACAGTGCCGCCTTTGCCTACCTGGCCATGCAGCAGGCGATCGACGATGCCCGGCTGGGAGAAAATCAAATCAGCAGCACAAGGACCGGTCTCATCGTCGGTTCCGGCGGTTCCTCGACGGAAAACACCTTGCTGGCAGTCGACACCCTGCGCGAAAAAGGCGCCCGCAAGGTCGCCCCGACCATGGTGCCGCGGATCATGGCCAGTACCAACAGTGCCTGTCTTTCCGTGGCCTACAAGATCCTCGGCATTAATTATTCGATCAGTTCGGCCTGCGCCACCAGTGCCCACTGTATTGGCAATGCCATGGAACTCATCCAGTCCGGCAGGCAGGATATTATCTTTGCCGGCGGCGGTGACGAGGTTCACTGGACCGGCTCCCTGTTATTCGATGCCATGGGCGCACTTTCCTCGGCTTTCAATGATGCCCCCCGCTCTGCCTCAAGACCTTATGACGCCCACCGGGACGGTTTTGTCATTTCCGGTGGCGGCGGCATCCTGGTACTGGAGGAACTGGAACACGCCCGGGCCCGTAATGCGCCGATATACGCAGAACTGGTCGGTTACGGGGCGACTTCCGACGGCTTTGACATGGTAAAACCTTCCGGCGAGGGCGCAGTGCGTTGCATGCGACTGGCACTGGAAACCGTGGATACAACGGTTGATTACATCAACGCCCATGCCACCAGCACGCCAGCTGGCGACATCGCCGAGGTGAATGCTATCCAGGAAGTATTCGGCGACAAGCTGCCTGTTATCAGCTCCACCAAGTCATTGACCGGTCACGGACTCGGTGCCGCCGGAGTCAATGAAGCCATTTATTCCTTGTTGATGATGGAGAACGGCTTCATCAGCGCCTCAGCTAATATCGAGAAACTGGATGAAGGAGTAAAAGGAGCACCTGTTGCCACTGATCGTATCGACAACGTGGATCTCAAAACAGTCATGTCAAACAGTTTCGGCTTCGGCGGCACCAACGCAACACTTGTTTTCCGGAACATGGAATAGTCCGGGTAGAAGCAAGCGGAGGCGGTTTATTGAACACAACGCATATGATCGCTGTTCTGTTAAGCTGGACTGTCAACCTGTCGAGTTACCCGCATCCAGGCACGCAACCGATAATAGAATACCGCCCGCACAGTTTTTTTGTTGAAAAGGCCTGTTTCGGTAATGATAAATGCCGGGTCGGCGGCTGGTATGACAACAACGGCACCATCTACCTGGATGAAAGAACCAGGAACAATGATGATCCCATGACGCGCAGCCTTATCGTGCATGAATTGACGCATTACCTGCAGGACATCAGCGGCAAGTTCAATACCGATGATTGTGACGATTACCTGATCCGGGAGCGCGAGGCGTATTCCGTCCAGCGCCAGTACCTCAACCGGATTGCCAACGTCTACGCTGCTGTCTACATGAATTTTCCTCCTTGTCCCGGTTCCTGAACCGATAACTGGCAGTATGATCACCCGATTTTTTTCTGTTGTCTGTTTACTGGCCCTGCATTATTGCATTCCGGCACTTGCCGTCGATTACGAATCACACCTTGAATCCTTTGCCGTACCGAACCACGGCGAACTGATATTCCATGTTCCGGTGGGTTGGGAAATCAATTATGTCTTCTATGACGAAGAGGAGGCCGTACCACCCCTTGTAACTTTTTTTTCAAGGGACGAAAAAAGGAGAGAGTTGTTTCAATTGAATGTATCTGCTCTCTGGGACGACAGTTTCTCCCGCAACGTCACCGATCCCGCCAGCATCAGAGAACTGGTCGAGGAAGTCGGGCAGAATATCCTGGAATATTCCGATCAAAACGAACTGGTCCTGGAACCATTCAGTGGCAGCAATGGTGAAGGTTATTATTTCAACGTTACCGATTCCTCGGCGCGCCCCGGAGAATACAGGTACCTCACCCAGGGGGCGCTGGCCGTGGGCGATGTCGTGCTGGTTTTTTCACTCTTTACGCACGACGGTGATACGGCGCTGAAAGAAAAAACCCTGCAGATGCTGCGAGCCGTGGTTCAGAAACATCAACGAGATGTTAATTTTTTCCCGATAAACCGTTACAGTTCCCACTTATAATAACAACCGGAGCCTGACCTTTGAATAGCCATATCCTGCTATCGCTGGCTGGTATAGGTGTACTGGGAATTGCCTGTCAATGGATCGCATGGTGGGCTAAATTACCGGCGATCCTGTTCCTCCTGATCGGCGGCATTATCGTGGGTCCGACGACAGGTCTGCTGGAACCCGATGCACTGTTCGGTGAGTTGTTGTTTCCGATCGTTTCCCTTTCAGTGGCGGTGATCCTGTTTGAGGGCAGCCTGACGCTGAAATTCGAGGAACTGAAAGGCCTCGGACCCATGGTGCGTAACCTGATTTCGATCGGCGCCCTGACAACCTGGATAATCACCGCCATCACCGCGCATTACCTGGTCGGTTTTTCACTGGAACTGGCCTTCCTTTTCGGTGCCGTGGTCGTTGTCACAGGGCCGACCGTAATCATCCCCATGCTGAGGACCGTCCGGCCCAATGCCAAGATATCAAACACCCTTCGTTGGGAAGGCATCGCCATCGATCCGCTGGGTGCCCTGTTGGCCGTGCTGGTATTTGATTTTATTATCACCAGCCAGAGCGGCAATGCCATCGAGAATGTCATCTTCGGTTTCGGCCGAATTGTGCTGAACGGTGTCGTCATCGGTTACATTGCCGCCCATGCACTCGGCTTCATCCTGCGGCGCCACCTGGTGCCGGAATACCTGCGCAATGTGCTGGCTCTGATCCTGGTGTTTTCAGTGTTCACGATATCAGACCTTGCGGCCCATGAATCGGGGCTGCTGGCCGTCACCATCATGGGCATGGTCATGGCTAACATGAAGGACACCAATATCGACGACATCCTGGATTTCAAGGAAAGTCTGAGCGTTCTGCTGATTTCAGGGCTGTTTATCATCCTTGCCGCGCGGGTCGAGTTTTACCAGTTCGACCAGATCGGCTGGCAAACCATGCTGATGGTGCTGGCCATTCTGATGCTTATCGCCCGGCCGCTGGGTGTCTGGCTCTCGGCAATCGGTTCGGACCTGACGACCAGGGAAAAGATCCTGATTGCCTGGATTGGCCCTCGCGGTATTGTCGCGGCGGCCGTTGCCTCAGTCTTTGCACTGCGTCTGGAAGAGGCCGGATATTCCGATGCGGTTTATCTGGTACCACTGACATTCACAGTCATAATCGGCACGGTGATCATCCAG
>DATIPP010000222.1:0-13251 GCA_035471825.1 Gammaproteobacteria bacterium | reverse complement strand
GATGAATAAAAGTAACAACCCGAATAAAAACTTTTTCATGATTACTCTCTTGGAATTCCGGTCAGCCGGTTGACCGGGGTTTATAAAAAGCTATCGCATTATCATATAACACGCGGGCCGCCTCTTGTTCGCCCAGTGTATCGATAAGGAGCCTGAAATCGTCATCATTGTAAGCTCGTTCCACGCGGGTTGAAGGGAGGTCCGTGCCGAACATCAGCGATTCCGGGTTGGCTGAATGCAACCTCTTAAGGGCTGTGCGCACATTGAAATCGACCCGGCCGAATCCCGTCGCCTTCACGCGTATTCCCTGCTCCGCCAGTTTGACAACCGTGGCAAACCCGCTTTTTGTCAACCCAATATGGTCGATACTGACGGCCGGCAGTGATAATAATAATTGGTACAGCTCGGAGAGATCATCGGCGTCGCTATACAACTCAATATGCCAGCCCGCCAACTCATGCACGCGCCATGCCATGCTTTCAAGATGCTTTACCGTTTCCGTACCGCCGCGCCTGAGATTGAAACGTACAGCGCGGACACCCGCCCGATCAAGATCCATGATTTGATTATCCGGGACACTCGCCGGCAGTGAAGTCACGCCCACGAAGGAAGGACCAAGCCGGTGCAAAGCATCAAGCAGGTATGACTGGTCGAAGGACTGGAAGGACCCGGATACAACGGCACCACCTCGGAGCCGGTAATCCTTCAGGCGATCGAGATAGTCGTCGCAGGTAAACACACCGGGCAGGAACCCGTGGCTGGATACCAGCGGAAATCGGGGATCGATTACATGAAAATGGGCATCGAACAGGTCGTGACTACTCAACAAGGGCTTTCTCCTTCGGACCAGGTTGTTAATACGCCCAGTATATTGATATAAGGAGGCCCCGGTTACATCCTGCCGCACTGCTTGTGTGATATATATAATTGACGAAGTCCCGGGATGGTTGCGAAAACATTCTTGATCCGGCACTGTTTACAGTATCGATAAAAATTTTTCACGGTATCTGATTCATGGAGCAAATCATGAAAGCGAAACTTGTTTCCATTTTACTGTTTATTTCCGCTACGGTCGTACAGGCTGCCGATGGAGAATACGTTACCTACAAGGTGGACGGTGTTCCCTACGAGGGTTACTTCGTCAGCCCGTCCGAGAATGCACCGCTGATCCTGCTGTTCCATGACTGGGACGGGCTGACCGACTACGAAGTGAAGCGTGCAGAGATGCTGGCCGAGGAAGGGTATGCCGTCTTTGCCGCGGATCTCTTCGGCAAGGGTGTCCGCCCGACTGAAGACAGGGACAAGCGCCAGCATACCGGGGAGTTATATAGAAACCGCGAAAAAATGCGCATACTCCTGATTGGTGCAATGGATGCCGCGTATTACAAGGATGCCAACGTCAATAATGCAGTCGCCATGGGATATTGTTTCGGCGGTGCTGCGGTACTTGAACTCGCGCGGGCCGGCGCGCCCCTCAGGGGGTTTGTCACCTTTCACGGCGGACTGGGTACGCCGGAAGGCCAGGATTACAGCAAGACGCGCGGCAAGGTGCTCGTGTTTCATGGTAAAGCGGACACGTCCGTGACCATGGAAGATTTCAACCAATTGGCTGACGAACTGGAGAAACACGGCGTCAACCATGAAATGATCGCTTATGAAGGCGCACCGCACGCCTTCACGGTATTCGGATCCGATCGTTACCGGGAGGAGGCCGACAAGGCATCCTGGCAGCGCTTCCTGGAATTTCTTGAAGAGACACTCTGAGTTCCCGGGTTGCCAGGATTATTTTTCAGCCGGCGGCATGCTGTCAAAAGATGGCAATGTCTCATCAACCGGATCCCAGGAGGGAGCCTTGCCGATATACACGTTCATTTGCGGTTTAAAAACTTCCGGGTCATCAAGGGTGGACGCCCGGATACATATCTTTCCAGGCATGCCGGAATTGGTTGAATAAACAGGAGAG
This sequence comes from Gammaproteobacteria bacterium, assembly GCA_035471825.1. Lineage (GTDB taxonomy): Bacteria > Pseudomonadota > Gammaproteobacteria > Eutrophobiales > Eutrophobiaceae > DATIPP01. The sequence continues at coordinate 11,288 of DATIPP010000222.1, read as the reverse complement.
CCGCATTCCGGACAAAATCCGCGGCTTACCATGTTCCCGCTATCCGAGGACGCATCGTAAAACTTGAGGTTGCCGCTGATTTCAAAACCCTGCTCCGGCACGATCATATGTGAACAATGACCGGTGCCGCTGCTTCGGCGGCAATCATTGCAATAGCAATGTCCGGCCATCTCTATATCCGTGCACTGGTAGCGAACTGCGCCACACAAGCACCTGCCTGTAATATCCATAAAAATCCTCCCGGCTTCAGCCGCCGTTATCGTATTGATCGCGACGTCTCAACCATTCCATCGTGTATTTCATATTGTGTTCGTCCCTGCCCTTCGGCACCAGGTCCATGTAATGGTATGCCCCGTTCAGCATGTCCAGGCCACGCGCATAGCAGGAATAGGTATGATAGATAGCACCGTTCTTGTCTTTATAAAACACGCTGATACCCGGTGCTTCAGTACCCGGAAATCCTGTTTTATGATAATTGTAATATGCTTCATTTCGTTCCAGCTCATCCCCGGTAAAAAACACGTGGTAGTCCCGGTTAAAATCATTCCCCAGCGAAGATATCCAGCGAAAATTCCAGCCCATCCGTTCCCTGTAGGCGTTCAACTTTTCCAGTGGCGCCCTGGAAACGGCAAGCAGCGTAATGTCACGATGTTCCAGGTGAATATCAATGCCATTGAAATTGTCCGCCCAGAAAGAACAACTCTTGCAACCTTCTTCCCAGTCCGGACCGAACATGAAATGATAGATGATCAGCTGACTCTTTCCCGTAAACAGGCCAGCCAGTGATTGGCTGCCTTCGTTTGTATCAAACAGGTATTCCTTTTCCACCCTGACCCAGGGTAATCCCCTTCGTTCAGCACTCAATTGATCTCTCAGGCGCGTGAATTCCTTTTCCCTGTCGAGGTGATGTTTACGTGCCCTGATCCACTCCTCACGTGATACTACCGGGTGCTCATCCAGCATTGCCTTTCTCCGGTTATAACATTAATCATTACAAATAACTTTCAAGCTGTCCGAGTGCGCCTGTCCAGCCATCTTCGTGCAGGTCGCGGGTTTCTTCATCAGTGAACTGTTCATGGCGCAGTGTTAATTCCGTGCCATCGTCCGTCGGCTCCAGTTCGATCGTCACCAGTGATTCCCGCTCCGGAGTACTTTTCCACGTCCAGGTAAATACCAGCTTGCGATTCGGTATGACCTCCTTGTAAATACCACTGACATGGTGTTCCTCGCCTTCCCCCGATTTCATCTTGATATAAAATTGACCGCCGATACGCACATCGACTTCGGTCTCCGGGGTTGTCATGGAAGCGTCCGGCCTGAACCACTGTTTCAACGCTTCCGGGTCAGTCCACGCCTGCCAGATTTTTTCCGGCGTTGCCTTGTAGTGCCGGACGAGGCAAAGCGACGGTTTTTCTTTACCCGGGGGTGTTGCCATGATGTTGACTCCTCTTCTTGTTCCAGGAAATGATCAAGAGCATCCAGCCGTGCGTTCCAGAATCGTTGATACTTCACAAGCCAGGTTACGGCCTGTTGCATGGGTTTTGCAGAAATCGTACAGCGCACGACACGTCCTTCCTTCGCGAGGGCTATCAGTCCCGCCTCTTCAAGAACCCGGAGGTGTTTCATAAAACCGGGCAGGGACATGTCGTGCGGGCCTGCAAGTTCCGACACGGACAGACTGCCCTCGCTCAGTGACGCCAGTACATGGCGCCGTGTTGAATCTGACAGGGCGGTGAAAACCTTGTCGAGCGTGGCGTCTTTATAGTTAACCATACGGTTAAGTATCAAGCAATCGGATTTTCATGTCAAACCGGTACCGGCTTATGGCCACTCCCGGCCATTGAGCGGGAATTACCAGGCACTCCCGGTTCAATTTATAATGAATCAAAAAACATCGGGACCGTTTCCATGATTAATCTGAGACCACCTCATCGACCGGCCACGCCGGAAGATGCGCACGCCATGGCCGAACTGGTTAACATGGCCGGCGAGAACCTGCCGTTATATACCTGGGACAGCATGGCCGGACCCGGCGAATCCGCCTGGGACGTCGGTATCAGCCGGGCAAGGCGCGAGCACGGCGGCTTTTCCTGGCGGAATACCATCCTCCGGGAAGACAGCGGCTCGATTATCGCTTGCCTGATCGGTTATCCCCTGGAAGATACTCCCCAACCGGTCGACTACGGGGAAATGCCGTCCATGTTTGTTCCACTGCAACAGCTGGAAGATGAAGTACCGGGAACATGGTATGTGAACGTGCTGGCCACGTACCCGGAATACCGCGGCAAAGGTTACGGCAGTGAATTGCTTGATATTGCTGAACAACTGGCTGTTGATACCAACAGAAACGGTATAAGCGTGATCGTCTCGAACGCAAATACCGGCGCGCGCCGGCTGTATAAAAAACAGGGCTATCGTGAATACGCAAGACGAGCCATGGTAAAGGAAGACTGGGAAAATCCCGGGGCCGAGTGGATACTTCTGTCAAAGGAAATTCGGCGATAACCTGCTTTCCTTTCCCGATGTTATTTGCCAGAATCAAATTGTCTCCCGCACCTCCCTTTGTATTTCGAACCGGGAGGAATGTAACCACACCGAAACAATTCTAATGTCCGCAACCGTTAACAACCCGGACTTGCCCGATCTTGACGCCATTCAGGCTGCCGAAAACCGTATATGCGATCTCGTTCCTGAAACACCGCTTTTCCGTGCTTTCGATCTGGGCGAACACCTGGATCAACCGTTATGGTTGAAAGCGGAAAACCTTCAGCGGGGCGGATCGTTCAAGGCCCGGGGTGCATTGAACTGGGTAATGACGGCCACGCCGGATGAACTGGAGTGTGGGTTAATCACTGTCTCCGCCGGTAACCATGCCCTGGCACTGGCCTGGGCTGCCGCGCAAAAAAAAGTGCCTGTCACCGTCGTGATGCCGGAAGGATCGAGCCGGATGAAGATCCGCAATACGCGAAAATTCGGTGCCGAGGTAATCGTAGAAGGGACAATCCGGGAAGCCGTGCAATTGTGTCACGAGTTGCAAAAGTCACGGCAACTGACACTGGTGCATCCCTATAACAATCCGCGGATTATGGCCGGGCAGGGGACAATCGGGCTGGAAATCCTGCGTCAATTGCCCGACGCTGCACGTATTTTGTGTCCCGTCGGGGGAGGTGGCCTGATATCGGGCATCGGCATTGCCGCTAAAACCCTGCGACCGGATATTCGGTTAATCGGCGTCGAGCCCCGGGGCGCGGCAACCATGCGTAACGCATGGGACCATAATGATTACCGGGCCAGTCTGGATCAAATTGATACGGTGGCAGTAAGCCTGGCACCCGCGGTCGTGGGAGAATACACCTATGCGGCCAGCCGCAAAGTGGTAGACGATATTGTTCTCGTCAGTGAAGAAGCAATTAAAGAAGCAACGCGCATGGTGATGAGCCACGCCAGGCTCTATGCAGAAACCGGGGCGGTAGTGGGGATCGCCGCATTATTGGAAAACGCTATCCCGAAAGATGAATCCATAGCCACCGTAACTGTTATCACCGGCGGCAACATGGATTTCGATCAATTAAAAAGTATACTGTAGTTCACAACACATACGTGACCGGTTTTTCAAACAGGCAAGTAATTGAATAAAATCCGGCAAAAAGCCTACGATATCCTCGAGGCGCAAAACAGGCTCGGAAGATATATCAATATCTTCATCATGGCCATAATCGTCCTGAATTTCGTCTCGATCATCCTGGAAACCCACGAGGATATTGCCCGGGAGTATGAACATTCATTGTTCCTGTTTGAACTCGTATCAATCGGGATCTTTACCGTCGAATATATCCTGCGTGTGTGGTCCTGCACTGCAGCGGACGAATATTCACATCCGGTTTTCGGTCGCTTGAAATATGCAAGGAATTTTTTCAGTGTTATCGATCTCCTTGCCATATTGCCGTTTTACCTTTCCGTCCTGATCCCCGGTGTTGATCTTCGTGCATTGAGGTTGTTCCGCTTGTTGCGGATATTCAAGTTAATGCGTCATTTTGAGGCGGCGATGATCCTGCCGACGGTGATATATAACAAACGCCAGGAGCTCATCCTTGCCACCGCCGCGGTTTTTATCCTGTTGTTAATCTCTTCAAGCTTTATTTACTTCGCGGAACACGATGCACAACCGGAGATTTTCTCGAGCATTTCCGCCTCCATGTGGTGGGCCATTACGACCCTGTCGACAGTCGGTTACGGCGACATGACACCAATTACGCCGCTTGGACGCCTGCTTGGCGGTTTTATATCGATCCTGGGAATCGGCATGTTCGCCCTGCCGGCCGGTGTTCTCGCCCAGGGTTTCGACGAGGCCATGAAAGAGGTGCGGAAAACAGGAAAGGTACCGGGAACGGGAAGGAAAGCGAGGAAGGTTCTGCCGGAGCGATGTCCTTCCTGCGGCGCTCCCCTGGAGATTACTGAAAAGAAATTGTAACGCTGTTACTGGTTAATCCTGCAATTTTGCAAGCCGTTCGTGGAACGGTCCGTCACCCATCAAATCAAGGCTGCGTGCCAGGCGCCGGCGATCTTCGGAACGCGGTAAATTCTCCAGCGCCGTGAACACGCGTTCCACCTGCGACCCTTCAATCGTTCCCGTAATCGGCTGGCCCAGGCCCATGATGTACTTGGCGCGCTGAAGATCGGCAAAGCGCTCCGGATCGTCCTGCATTTCCTGGAACAATGCCGTGGCCGCTTCCTGTGACTGTGCCAGTTCATCCCAGTCTCCCCGCTCGCCGGCTTCGAGCATGTGAAAGTACTGGTGTATTGCCAGGGACATGAGTCCGGACGTGATACCGGCACGCTGTCGTCCCTGCCGATCGGATTGTGGTCCTTCTTTCAGTGCACGGGCCAGGTGCATGTCCCAGCCCTGCACGATCTTCAGATGCCGGAGATCATCATGTGCCAGGAAACATGCAGTACTGTTATCGTAGTCGGCCTCGGTTATCTTGATGGCTACGATATTGTCACCGCCGGGCATGTCAACAAGCCGCGCAGCGGTTCCGGGTGTAAGAGGCAAACCGCTGACATCCGGGATCGAGTAGAGCCCGACCGCGAGTCCCCGTCCGGCGGCAGCTGCCACCAACGGCGCGAGATGTTGACTGAGTTGTTCGTCATCAACATCCGCAGGCAGGTTGGTACCCGGTCGCAGGAATACCACCGGGAATCCTGATTCCGCCAGCAGATCCATGAAACGTTCATTGACCGGTTCGCCATCCTCTGGGCGCAAAAGCGCTAATCGCACGGTTCCCCCCGTTTGCGCCCGGGCCGCGCAACGCAACCAGGTTTCAAGTTCATCCACAGTGCGCAGGTGTCCCTGGCCGGTGGACGAGGCAATCAAGACCCCTTCGGCGCCCAGTTCCGCGAGTCGTTCCAGGTAACCGATCGTGCGCGCTTCATCCAGGCGTCTTCGTGGCAACTCACCGCGGGTCGGATCGAAACATGCCACGGTTGCCTGCGGGAAACACCCAACCGGATCATCGATCAATTGTGCGCTGGTAACAGGAATATTGCCTCCCTGATGAAAGAAACGAACATTCGCATGAGACAGTTCATTTTAACTTCGTTAGCTAGCGCTGCCAGCAAGCAAGCGTGCTAGTGTATCAGGCAGAACTATCGTATCTATGATTTATATTATAGTAATGCGATCATCTTGAAGAAGACCCAAAAGGAGGCTGCCATGCAAAATCTGGAACGCGTACTTGATGAACTCGGACTCCCCGCCAATGATCGTAACGATCTGCCATCCTCGACGCTTTCCTTTCCTGATGGCGGGCATTTCCGCGTCGAGATCTCCGGCGTGGAACGCGTCTCCTCGCTGGAAACACTCCTTTCGGAAACCGAAAAGCGAAAGATTCCCGTGCACCGGATCATTGCCACGGTCGGCGGTGCCACATACCTCACCAGGGATGAATTACGGGATTTCGCCGCCCTGGCCGGTGAAAAACGTATCGAGGTCGTTATGACAGCCGGTCCACGCAGGGGATGGGACAGCGGCCGGCAAATCGCCACCAGGGAAGGACTGGTATCCGGCATGCGCCTGCGCGGCATGGACAGTGTCAGGCACTGGCTCAAGGACATTGAGCGCTGCATGGAGGCCGGCTTCCGCGGTTTCCTGGTGGCCGACGAAGGTGTGTTGTGGCTGGTCGACCAGTTACGCCGGAAAGGCGTGATTCCTGAGGATGTGATTTTCAAGCTTTCGGTTTTTGCCGGCCAGGCCAACCCGGCCGGGGCCCGCGTCGCCGAAAGCCTCGGTGCCAATACGTTCAACCCGCTGGCGGACCTGACGCTGCCGATGTTGTCAGCGATTCGTTCCAGCATCCGTATCCCTATGGATATCTATATGTGCCTGGTGAATTCCATGGGCGGTTTCGTCCGGTTTTACGAGGCGGCCGAGATCGCGCGCATTGCCGCCCCGTGTTATTTCAAGATCGAACCGGGACCATCGGAAGAAACAATCTACGCACCGTGGAACCCGCCGGCCTATCACGATGACATGATTCGTGAACGCGTGCGCAATGCCGAAGTGATGCTGGAACTCATCGAGCGCGAAAACAATAAACTCAAATGTTCACCCACGGGCGGTGATGATCTGGCATACCCGCACCGGGATTAACACCAGCCACGCGTTTTCACTGCCTCTTCGACTTGCTTCAGTGCATTAATCCATGCACCGAGGCGAATTGAATCGAGCTTGTATCTTGCTGCCGTATTTACGGCCGCCCGAAATGCCGCGACAAGCCGCTTGTTACGCAAATGATTAATCTTGTCGAGATCCCAGTAATCATCGGACAGTCCCTGGGTGCGTTCCATCTGGCAAAGGTGCACACTGCCGGCATTGGCGAGTACATCGGGCACAATCGTTACCTTGTTTTCCAGCAATATCCTGTCGGCTTCCAGCGTGGTCGGTGCATTAGCCGCTTCCACAACCATGCGTGAGCGAACATTTCCGGCATTATCTTCGGTGATAACACCCTGCAGTGCGGCAGGGACCAATACATCGCATTCACACTCGATTAACTCCGGGTTGGTAATCGGTTTCGTCCCCGGAAATTCCATGACACGACCAGTCTGGCGTTTGTGTTCCAGTAATGCCGGAACATCCAGGCCCTCTTTCGCATAAACACCGCCTTGGCTGTCGCTTACGGCAATGACACGGCAACCTGCTTCATATAACTTTGCCGCCGCCACCGATCCGACCTGGCCGCAACCCTGAATTGCAACCCGGGCGCCTTTAACGTCAAGCCCGGTTTCCTCGGCCGCCTCGATGAATACATCGAATACGCCGCTGCCGGTCGCCTCGAAACCGCCCAACGTACCACCGATAATCGTCGGCTTGTCGTTGATCGCCGCCGGTGCATGGCGTCCGGTGATCTGTTCATATTCATCCAGCATCCACGCCATGCTCTGCAGATCGGTGCCGACATCAGCGCCGGGGACATCATAGTCCGGCCCGGCCGGGCGCAGGAAACGGATATAACCGCGGCAAAGACGCTCAAATTCCCATTTGCTCAGTTCACGCGGATTGGCCGTGATACCGCCCTTGCCGCCACCGGCGGGAATGAGTCCGGCGGCATGCTTGATTGTCATAATCAACGCCAGCGCCTTGACCTCTCCGAGATCGAGATCCGCCGATATCCGTGTGCCGTCCCGTGATGGCCCCAGTGCATCGTTGTAACGTACCCGGTAGGCATCGAACACGCGGAAACTACCGTCATCCATTTTCAGGGGAATACGAAAAGAGACCACGCGGGCAGGCGCCGCCAGTATTTCAACAACATCCGGTTCAATCTCGCCGATTTCCGCCGCCTGGCGCATGAGACGCGTGCTTTGTTCCAGGAAATCATACATAGGCCGTTCTCCCTTCTCGATTATGATGGTCCGTTATCATTGTTTGACACCGGGCATTAATTCCCTTGATCCAGCGCAAATAATGAGTACAAAAAATGCAAATAATCTATATTTATAGGAAATGCGTTCATATCCGGCAACCGGGTGTAATATTGATCCATCATAATCCGGCCGGAAAATAATCGTTTGAAAAAGGGGAGACGCCATGACGGTGGAACGATCCGGCCTTGATGAGAACCGGCAGGTTATCCGGGAAGAAATCCTGTCCATGGGTGAAAAAGCAGGACGGGCATTACTGGAAGTTATAGAAGCCCTGGACCACCTGGATCCTGAGCGTGCCCGGGCGATTATCGATGCTGATAAAGATTTCAACCAGTGTAACGAGTCAATCCACGAAGAGTGCCTGACCCTGATTGCACGCCAGCAACCCATGGCCTCCGACCTTCGGGAGATTGTCTCCGGGTTGCAGGTAGCGGTGGAGCTGGAGCGTATTGCCGACCACGTGGCTGATATAGCCCGTATCGCGCAGAAACTGAAACCTGAAGCTATCCCCCCGCTCTGGGATGAAATCCGCAGGATCGCAGAACACTGCAACGAGATGCTGGCCAAAATGATGGGCGCATTTCAGGATCGCGATCCGGTACAGGCACGTGTCATCGCGTCAAGGGATGATGAAATAGACCGGATGCATGACCTGGTGACAGGAAACACTATCGAATTCATGCAAACTCACAGCAATGCCGTAATCAACGGAACTCGTGTTATCTGGATAACGCATCACCTGGAACGCATTGGCGACCGCATCACGAATATCGGGGAACATATCCTGTTTGCCATTTCAGGAGAAACCGAGGACTGGAACCGGTCATAGAATCATGGAATCGATAATTGCGATACAGTGTATCCAGAATTAATTTGCTCGGTATTCCATTTTCTCCGGTCAATATACTTTCCCGGTTTGATCTGTATCAATATATGCTTGCATTAATCGGCGTACAAAATCCTGCAAAATCGATAAGGCACATACTTATCGAGGTTGATACCAAACATAATGGAGACTTCATCAGGACTAAAAATATCTTCATACTTGGTTACAATGAACGTCACAGTACCGATCTTTTCCAGATCCCGGATGTTAATCGGTTTCAATTCCATCGCCTGTTACACTCTAAACAAGTTGTCTACCAGGACAATTATAATATCAATGAAAATCTGGAGGCCGTGCGGAACTGAAAAAAATCGTGCCGGAAAACACGCCAGGGTTTTATGCAGTGGATCCTTTTACGATAATGCACTTAATATTGTAGTCGAAAAATTTCCTCCCATCAGGCAGTACATGTATTGATGGTATCGGTGACCTGATGAAAAGTCGTAAATTTTGATACGAGCGTGTATTCGAGGGAATAATGTTAACCGGTGAACCCTGGTCGTTGACACTGGCAATCGTTGTGTTCATTTCTGCCGGACTCGTTATTGGTATCGGCGGAGTACTGTTGACGGCAAGGGCGGAACGGATTGCACAGGTCACTGGTCTCGGCCAGCTTTTGACAGGTGCCGTGTTAATCGGCTTGGTGACTTCTCTTTCCGGCCTTGTTACCTCGATTACCGCTGCATATGCCGGGCATGCCTCGCTCGCGGTCAGCAATTCACTTGGCGGGATAGCAGCCCAGACTGTTTTTCTTGCCGTGGCGGACATGGTTTACCGCAAGGTAAACCTGGAACATGCCGCCGCATCCGAGGCAAACCTGTTGCAGGGTGCCCTGCTGATCGTCCTGCTGGCATTACCGATGCTGGCAATGGCGCACCCCGGTCTTGCCGTTTTCAATATACACCCCGTCTCTATATTGCTTGTGGCGGCATACCTGTTCGGTCTGCGGTTGATCGGCCAGGCCCGGGATCGCCCAATGTGGCGACCCCGCATCACCCCGCAGACCGAGCGTGAAAAAAAGAGCGGCGGCTCACGCTCACGCAGGGGGCTCACCGCCCTGTGGACAAGCTTTGCCCTGCTTGCCGCCGTCGTGGCTGTTTCCGGCTGGTTACTCGCCATATCGGCAATCTCCATCTCACAACATGCCGGTCTCGGCGAGACCGTCGTGGGCGGAATATTTACCGCAATTACCACTTCACTGCCCGAGCTTGTGGTTGCAATTGCGGCCGTCAGGCGAGGTGCCCTGGCACTTGCGGTCGGTGATATTCTTGGCGGCAATGCTTTCGATGTGTTATTTCTGTCCGCATCCGATGCGGTCTACCGCGATGGATCTATCTATGCGGCCATTTCGGTAACGGAGATATTCTGGGTCGCCCTTTCCATCCTGCTTGTCGGAGTACTGCTCCTGGGATTGTTACGAAGGGAAAAGCACGGCATTGGAAATATAGGCTTCGAAAGTTTTCTTGTGATGGTATTTTACATTCTGGGTGTTTTGATTTTAACAATGACCTGATTCATACAATAACCCGGTTCAGGTCTTGAATATAGATGACATATAGTCAAACATAAAAGCCTCTCACTGCTTTTAGTGGTAATTCAATATGTCAGAGCCTGAAAAATCAGTAAATGTTTTCGGCGAACCCCTGGAGACCTGCAGTGATTCGCCATTGACCGGCTTTTACCGCGACGGATGTTGTAATACGGGAGATCAGGATTTCGGTATCCACACGGTGTGCGTGAAAGTGACGCGAGAGTTCCTCGAGTTTTCCAGGTTTCGCGGCAACGACCTGTCAACGCCGTTGCCCGAAACAGGTTTCCCCGGGTTAAAACCGGGTGATCGGTGGTGCCTGTGTGCAAGCCGGTGGCTGGAGGCACACGAGCACGGGATGGCACCAAAAGTCTATCTTGCCCGCACCCATATCAGGTCTCTGGATGTCATTCCCGTGGAGTTATTACGTGATTACGCCATGGATTTGAATTAATCGGCCATGAGGTTGACAGATCAATTCTTCACTTCACGCAGGCGACCGGTTTCGACCTCGTACACAAATCCTCGAATCTTGTCCTTGTGCGGTATGAAAGGGCTTGCCTTGATGCGTTCAAAGGATTGATGAATATCCTCTTCGGGTGAGATAAATGCCTCCATGGCAAAAGGTGGTTTTATACCGGTTTCCTTCCTGATTGACTCGCCCAGTTCCGCATCCGTAAATGTCAACATGCCGCAATCGGTATGATGTATGAGCATGATTTCCCGTGTTCCCAGGAGACGCTGGGAAATAGTGAGCGACCGGATAACGTCTTCAGAAACAATTTCTCCTGCATTACGGATTACGTGTGCATCTCCTTCCTCAAGACCTAGTAAAGCACCCGTTTCCAGGCGTGCGTTCATACAGGCGACTATCGCGATTTTCATTTTCGGCGTCATCGGTAAATCACCCCTGGAAAAACCGGCCGCGTATTTCGCATTATGATCGAG
>DATIPP010000221.1:0-2323 GCA_035471825.1 Gammaproteobacteria bacterium | reverse complement strand
ATGCAGCTATATACGGGTTGGCAAACGTGAACCACATGCCAATACCGATACCAATCATGGTTACCGCGTCGACAAGGCCGGCCACGAGAAACATTTTAACCTGCAGCATGGGAGCCAATTCCGGTTGACGGGCCGCACCTTCAAGAAACTTGCCTCCCAGAAGACCAAAACCAATAGCGGTGCCCAGGGCGCCCATACCCAGAACTAGCAGTACGCCCAACGCTGTAAAAGCCAGAATAGTTTCCATCATTTCCTCCAGATAGTTCAGTTAAAACCAGTAAGAATGCCTCACATCAGTGATGTTCGGCCGCCATACTCAGATACACAATGGTCAACATCATAAAAATGAATGCTTGCAGAATAATGACCAGGATATGAAAGACCGCCCAGACAAAATGGGCAGGCAATTGCCAGAAACCCAGCATTGCAATTAACACGAAGATCAACTCACCGGCATAAAGGTTTCCAAAAAGACGCAGGGCCAGTGAAACGGGCTTGGCAAGCAGGTTTACAGATTCAAGCAGGAAGTTAAACGGAATCATCCACTTGCCGAAAGGCTGTAATGTCAGCTCCCCGATAAAACCGCCGACTCCCTTGAACTTGATGCTGTAGAAAACAATCAGGAAAAAGACCGAGAATGCGATAGCAAAGGTCACATTTGGATCGGTTGTAGGTACGACCTTGAAATATAAATGCGGATCACCCGAGATCAGCGCTGCCAGTGAGGGCAGCCAGTCAACCGGCACCAGGTCCATCAGGTTCATGAGAAAAACCCAGCAGAAAATCGTCAGCGCCAGTGGTGCGACAAGATTGCTTTTGGCATGGAAGGATTCCTTGACGCTCTTGTCGACCATCTCGACGATCATTTCCAGGAAATTCATCCAGGTACCCGGTACACCGGTATGCGCTTTTTTGGCGGCACGGTAGAATACATAACAGAATAAAACACCCAGCGCGATCGACCATCCCATGGAATCGAGGTTGATGGCCCAGAACCCCATATCCACCGCCTCTTCCGGGCTGTGCGCCAGTGTCCAGATTGAATCCGACAGTACATGTCCATCGGCACGCTCATAACCGGCGGGCAGTCTTCCCCAGGTCATGTTTTGCAGGTGGTGCTGGATATAACTCGTTGGCGTCAGATTTTCGGAGGCCATTTACCTGTTCTCAATATCGTTATCGAAATCGTACTGTTTATGCAGTTGACTGCTGATTATTCCCGAGCCTGCCAGATGGACCAGTATCATGAACAGGTAGGTAGCAAATAATGCGACTACATGAATGGATTCAATCCAGACAAATACCGCGATAAATATCAAACCTGTAAACAACAGCTTTCCTGCTTCACCCAGATAAAACCGCAACAACATCACCCGCGGTGTTGAATGTCCTGAATCCCTGAATGCCTGCCTGACAAAAAACAGGTTCGGCAAAACGAATGCCAGCCCCCCTGCCAGGGCGGAACGGGCCGAAACACTGTTATGTAACAGGAGCAACAGCAGGGCTGCCAGTATTGTCAGTGCCAATTCTGCCTGTACCAGTCGGATGACTGCGGTTTTATTGGTTTTTATGGCCGATCGTCCCGTCAACTACCGCGTCCCCGATCATTCATTCCGGCGGGCCGATCATCCCTGTCGTCGGCTTCTATCGGCACAACTTCACCTGCGGCCCGGCGCAAGAGCGGCAAGTATAATAATCTGGTCCCCCGGAATCAAACGTTGCGGCGCACAAAATCCTTTGCCGGCTAACTTTTAATCTTGCCGAGGATGCCTTCCAGCTCATCGAGCGAACTGTAACGGATCTCCACGCTGCCCTTGCCGCTGGCGTTGTGTTTGATGGCCACTACTGCGCCGAGACGCCCGGAAAGGTCGTCCTGGAGACGCCGGATGTTGGGGTCCTGTGGTTTTCCGGATGGTTTCTTTTTAACAGGTTGGCGCATTCGATTGGCCAGCCGCTCCGTCTCCCGGACCGAGAGTCCCTGTCGCGACACCTTTCTCGCCACTTCCGGTTGTTGTTCTACTGGCAGAGAGACAATGGCTCGCGCATGGCCCATTTCGAGACGACCGGATGCGAGCATCTGCTGTACCTCTTCGTGCAACTCAAGCAGTCGAAGGATATTGGTGACCGTCGATCGGGACCGCCCCACCGCCTCGGCAACCGCCTCGTGGGTCATCCCGAATTCCTGGATCAGGCGGGTGAACGTATTTGCCTCTTCCAGCGGGTTGAGGTCTTCCCGCTGGATATTTTCGATCAGGGCAATACATATTGCGGTCTGGTCCGGGATATCCTTTATCACCGCGGGTACCTCGTGCAGGCCGGCCAT
>DATIPP010000220.1:0-12387 GCA_035471825.1 Gammaproteobacteria bacterium | reverse complement strand
GCGGTTGCCCGAGTCGAACGGCGACTTGCGCACCAGGCGGTGCACGCCGGTTTCCGTGCGCAACCAGCCAAACGCGTGATCGCCGGTATACTTGACGGTTGCGCTCTTGATGCCTGCCACTTCACCCGGTGATACTTCAATCAGTTCCGTATCAAATCCGTGTATCTCTCCCCAGCGCAGGTACATCCGCAGCAACATTTCGGCCCAGTCCTGCGCTTCCGTGCCGCCTGATCCGGCCTGGATATCCAGAAAGGCATTGTTGGCATCCATTTCACCGGCGAACATCCGGCGGAATTCCAGATCGGCGATACGCTTCTCGAAATCCGCAAGATCAGACTTTACCGAGTTAACCGTTTCCTCGTCGTCTTCATCCCGGGCGAGCAAGATTAATTCACCAGCGTCCTCCAAACCCGCTTCCAGTGATCGTATCGTCTTGACGATCTGCTCCAGCGAGGCTCGTTCCCTTCCCAGTGACTGGGCTTTCTCGGGATTGTCCCATACTTGCGGATCGGCCAGTTCGCGTTCAACTTCTATCAGGCGTTCTTCACTTGTTTCAAAGTCAAAGATACCCCCTCAGGGCCGACACACGTCCCTGCATATCCCTGATTTGCTCCAGGTAAGGATTAATTTCAATCATGATTGTTCTGTAAATGTCAATGAAAATTCAGGAGCGGGCATTGTAATCAGGTATCGGCAACAGTTTAAGCGCTTTTTCCTGTCTTTCCGTCATGAGGGCACAATATAATCAACCACCAGTTGTAACTGTCGCCTCCCGGCATATTCATTAATATCCAGTTTGTATATCGTCTTTACTGTCGTGGTTGATGCCGGCCAGCCCTCGTCCGTCACATTGAAAGCAATGGCGTCCAGTTTCCGGTCATGCCCCTTGCATTGCAATTGCAGCTTCAGGTGGTTCTGGCCCACGATGCGGCGACTGACTATATCGAATTCTCCGTCAAATACCGGTTCTGGAAAGCCCTGTCCCCAGGGACCCGCATCGACAATCATACTGGCAAGCCGGAAATCGATCTCCTCCGGTGTGAGTTCACCATCAGAGAAGACGGTGTCATCCGGCATGTTTTCACCGAGGAGAAAGTCGATCGTTTCATTAAAGAGCGTTGCAAATCGATCGAAATTACCGGCATTCAGCGTCAGACCGGCTGCCATGGCATGTCCGCCGAATTTTTCAATCACATCCGGATGGCGGCTGGCAATCGTATCCAGTACGTCCCTGATATGCACGCCACTGATGGAACGGGCCGATCCCTTGATGGTGTTTTCCCCATCGGGTGCAAACACGATGACCGGCCGGTTCAGCTTGTCCTTGATCTTTGAAGCCAGGATACCGATAACACCCTGGTGCCAGTCGGCGTTAAACAAGCAGACACCCGCAGGCGGGTTGTCGATATCCAGATCCAGTTCCCCGATGTCGGCCAGTGCCTGTTCGTGCATTTCCTCCTGTATCACCCGGCGTTCACGGTTCAGGCCGTCCAGCTGGCGTGCCATGCCGGCGGCGTCCTGCACATCGTCGGACAACAAGCATTCGATCCCCAGCGACATGTCGGTCAGGCGCCCGGCGGCATTCAGTCTCGGTGCCACCGCAAAGGCAAGATCCTGCGCTGATACGGCCCGCATCGATCGGTTGGCAAATTTGAGCAACGCCAGGATACCGGGGCAACACCGGCCGGCGCGGATCCGTGCCATTCCCTGGGCAACAAGAATGCGATTGTTGTGATCGAGCGGGACAACGTCGGCGACCGTCCCCAGTGCCACCAGGTCCAGCAATTCCGCCAGGTTGGGTTCAGCGATTCCCTGACTGTCAAACCAGCCCGTATCGCGCAGGCGTGACCGCAGCGCCACAAGGATATAAAACATCACGCCCACTCCGGCAAGTGATTTGCTGGCAAAAGCGTCACCGGGCTGGTTCGGATTGACGATGGCGTCTGCCGGAGGCAGTTTTTCACCCGCCAGATGATGGTCCGTGATCAAAACACGCATTTCTTTTTCGCGCGCGAGTGTGACTCCTTCCACACTGGATATACCGTTATCAACGGTGATCAGCAATTCCGGGCTGTAACCGGCAGCCACCTCGACAATCTCGGGACTCAGGCCGTATCCATACTCAAACCTGTTCGGTACTACATAACAGGCATCCCCTGCGCCCATTGCCGCAAGCCCGCGCATGGCAAGCGCACAACTGGTTGCGCCGTCGGTATCGAAATCCGCCACGATAAGAATTCGTTGCGTCTGCTCGACGGCTTCCGCCAGCAATGCCGTTGCAGTATCGATACCCTTCAATCCGTCAAACGGCAACAGGGATTTCAGGGAATAATCCAGTTCGTCCGCAGAATGGATATCCCGCGCGGCATACACTCGTCTCAATACCGGATGAATCGCGTCGGGCAGTTCTATATCGGGGTTGATCGTTCGACGTTCAATGTTGAGGGGCATGATCAATGAAGATAGGCCTGCAATTGTTGCTGCTGTTTCCAGAATTTTAACAATGATGATTTGCTGATGCTGAACTCCTGGTTCTCGAGTAACAATGTCAGATGATTGATCATTCCATCGCGCATCATCCCGAGTAATCCTTTAAACCAGCATGCCTCTAGATATGCAATAAAATCCTGCCAGCCAATCATATCATGGTATTGCGCATGCCTGAGACCGAATGACAACACTGTCAGGATCTGATCATTACTACCGGAATCAGAAAAAACGTCGGTAACCTCTTCCGGCGATTCCCGGCTGGAAACCCCGTACAGTTGCGACAGGCCTTTGCTGATGGTTTCATCACTGTATACCCGGTCCCACTGACAGTTTCCTGCAGTCGGCAGACTTCCGCTACCCCAGCACCAGATACTGTTAACCGGCAATTCACCACGTTGTTGACGCTCCTCGTTCACGGGGCAGTTGTGGAGTGTCATTTGTATTTCATTTAATAACCGTGCCCAGTGGTCCCTGCCGCTACCGGACGGCAGGAAGCGATGGATATCTTTCGCTACGACCTCGTGAACCGGCGTTGTCGTCACGTTTGCCGGTTCGTGTAACTTCAGGTACCAGCGGTCGGTAGTCGGGACTTCCAGTTCCAGGCCCTCTTCCGCCAGCAGGTCCCTGATATCGGCGGCCAGTACCAGCGCCTCCTGTAAATCCAGGTTGAAGGTGGAACTATCCATCAGGACCACGCCTTCCCGGTCTGCAGCGAGATACACGGGGTCGGCGCGCATCCATATATATTCTCTGGTTTCCCTGTCATCGACAAGATGGGTGATCGCGGCAACAGGATCATCCTGCTGTGGTCGGGATTCAAGACCAAAAAGCCCGCACAGGCAGCGGCTGAAACCCATGGGCGGAAAGGTCCGCCGTTTGCCGATGGCAAGGAGCTTTTGCAGTGACGGCGTGGGAGGTATGTCACCCTCAACCAGGTCCCGTGCCGGTGAGAGCAAGCCGGGAATATAGAGGGTGATATTGGTCATTTGTCAGTTGTTGGTTATAGGTGGGATTGTCAACTGAATTGTTACAGGGAGCAATTTCACAAACGATCTGCATAAATATTTAATTGGTTATCAATCAATAAACAACTGACAACCGACCACGGAAACCAGCAACTGGCCACTGACAAATAACTAAAGATTGTCGAGTATAGCCTTACGCACATGCTCCAGTTCGGCCTCGATACGGATATCCGGCCCGCCACCCTGCGATATGGCGATGTCGGGATCCTTGAGACCGTGTCCGGTCAACGTACAAACGACACAACTGTTGATGGGTATCTTTCCCGTCCTGATGTCGCGCGTGGCACCGGCGATGGAGGCCGCCGAGGCTGGTTCACAAAATATACCTTCTCTTTCCGCCAGCAGTTTTTGCGCGGCGAGGATCTCGTCATCGCTGCATTCATCAAACCAGCCATTGGATTCCCTGTTAACGATCCAGGCCTGGTCCCAGGATTGCGGGTGACCTATGCGAATCGCGGTCGCAACGGTTTCCGGATTGTCCACCATTCCCCCGCGCAGGAACGGTGCCGCACCACTGGCCTGGTAACCCACCATGACGGGGCGCTGGCCGACCACCGGCCCACCGGCAAACCGGCAATGCCCCTCACAGTAAGTACAGGCATCGGTAACATGTCCGGGATCGCTGCTGGCGTATTCACAGTAACCGATCCAGTGGGCCGTGATATTGCCGGCATTGCCGACAGGGAGACAATGGAAATCCGGGGCGCGCCCCAGTTCCTCGACGATTTCAAAGGACGCGGTCTTCTGCCCCTGCAGACGGTAGGGATTGATGGAGTTGACAATCGTGACCGGTGATTCCTCTGCGACTTCCCGGACCAGGCGCATGCCGTCATCGAAATTACCCTTGATCTGGATAATCACCGCACCTTCCAGCATGGCCTGCGCCAGCTTGCCCTGGGCGATCTTGCCGTCGGGGATCAAAACGAAGGAACGGATGCCGGCCCGTGCCGCATAAGCAGCGGCGGATGCTGAAGTATTGCCGGTGGATGCACATATGATTGCTTCCGAACCTTCTTCCACAGCCCGTGTTACTGCCATGGTCATGCCGCGGTCCTTGAAAGACCCCGTCGGATTCAATCCCTCGTACTTGACGTAAATATCAACATCCTTTTCCAGCATGTCCGGAATGTTATTGAGTTTTATCAGCGGCGTATCGCCCTCACCGAGCGAGATAATGCGCGTGTCGTCCTGCACCGGCAGGCGATCCCGGTAACGCTCGATCAATCCCGTGTAACGTTGTCTGAAGGACATATATGTGAAGTGTGTACTTGTAACTGTCTTTAATCGAGCGGATCCATCCGGATACGCATGATTTCACCATCAATGACATCCAGACTCTCGAGATCCCGGATGGCCTGGTTCATGTATCGTTCCTGTACCCGTTGCGTAAGCAGGATCACCGGGACATGTGTCGCCCCTTCCAGCGGTTCCCGTTGCAGGATGGCCTCGATGCTGATACCGGCTTCGCCGAGAACGCGCGTCACCTCGGCCAGCACGCCCGGCTCATCGACAGCCTGCATCCTCAGGTAATACGCCGTGTAGATATCATCCATGGACAGGATAGTCTCATCAGAAAGGGCATCCGCCTGGAAGGCCAGGTGCGGGACACGGTTTTTGGGATCGGAGGTCATGGCGCGCACGATGTCCACCAGGTCCGCGACGACCGCGGAGGCAGTCGGTTCCGCGCCTGCACCGGCTCCATAATAAATCGTATCACCCACCGCATCCCCGGTAACCAGGACGGCATTGTGCACGCCGTCCACGTTCGCTATCAGCCGTTTCTCGGGGATCAATGTCGGATGCACGCGCATCTCCACCCCGTCATCGGTCCGGCGCGCGATCGCCAGTGACTTGATCCGGTAGCCAAACCGTTCAGCGAAATTGACATCATCGATCGTGATGCGGGTGACGCCTTCGGTGTATACCTTGTCGTATTGCAGGGGAATACCAAATGCGATCGCGGCCAGGATCGTCAGTTTATGCGCCGCGTCGATCCCCTCGATATCGAATGTCGGGTCGGCCTCCGCGTACCCCAGTGTCTGTGCTTCCAGCAGAACATCGGCGTAATTGCGCTCCTGCTCCCGCATGGCAGTTAGAATGTAATTACTGGTGCCGTTGATGATCCCGACCACGGAATCGATCCGGTTGCCGGCAAGCCCTTCGCGCATGGCCTTGATGATCGGAATGCCGCCGGCGACGGCGGCCTCGAATGCGACGATGACGCCTTTTTTCTGCGCCGCCTCGAATATCTCGTTGCCATGCATGGCGATAAGCGCCTTGTTGGCGGTGACGACATGTTTGCCGTTATCGATGGCCGTCATCACCAGGCCAAAGGCCGGTTCGGTGCCGCCAATCAGCTCGGCAATAATATCGATCTCGGGATGATTGACCAGTTCGAACGGATCGGCCAGCAACTCGATGCCTTCCATCGGGAAGCGTCGTTCCTTGTTAACATCACGGGCACTGGCGTGCGTGACCTGTATACCACGCCCGGCACGGCGCGTGATCTCCTCGGCATTACGCTTGAGGACATCAACCGTACCGCCCCCGACAGTACCGAGTCCCAGCAAACCCACTTTAACCGGTTTCATCATCTCAGTTGTTATTTGTCATTAGTTCTTTGTCAGTTGTGTATTGAAATAACTTCCACCATTCTCTATCCGGTGTAATCATTTCGTGCCGGCGATTTTCCTGTTCTCATTACGCATCATCGAGCGGATACCACGAACTGCCTGGCGGCTGCGGTGTTCATTCTCGATCAGGGCAAAACGGACGTATTCATCTCCGTGTTTGCCGAAACCGATACCGGGTGACACCGCAACCTTGGCATCCAGCAGGAGCTTCTTTGAAAACTCCAGTGAACCGAGGTGACGGAACTGTTCCGGGATCCGTGCCCACACAAACATGGTGCCTTTCGGTTTTTCCACTTCCCAGCCAGTGGTATTGAGTCCGTCGCATAACACGTCCCGGCGGCTGCGGTACATGTTGCGGATATCCGCGACACATTGTTGATCGTCTTCCAGCGCCGTAATGGCGGCCACCTGGATGGGCGTGTAGATACCATAGTCAAGATAGGATTTAATCCGCGCCAGTGCGTGCACTAAAGTGGGATTGCCGACCATGAATCCGACCCGCCAGCCGGGCATGTTGTAACTCTTCGAGAGGGAGAAGAATTCAACGGCCAGATCCTTTGCGCCGGGTACCTGCAGGATCGAGGGTGCCGTATACCCGTCAAAAACAATATCGGCATAAGCCAGGTCCTGGATAACCCAGATTCCATGCTCGCGTGCAATCTCGACCACTTTCTCGAAAAACGGCAGTTCGACGCATTCCGTGGTCGGATTGGAAGGGAAATTGAGTAACAGGAACTTCGGCTTCGGCCAGGAATCACGGATAGCATCTTCCAGTTCGGTGAAGAAATCAAAATCCGGCCCGGTCGGTATGTGCCGGACATCGGCGCCGGCAATAATAAAACCGAACGGATGTATCGGGTAGGCGGGGCTCGGCACCAGTACTGCATCACCACGGTCTACAACCGCCATCGCCAGGTGGGCGAGGCCGTCCTTCGAGCCAATGGTGACGATCGCTTCGCTGTCCGGATCCAGGTCGACGTCATAACGTTTTTTGTACCAGTTGCAGATGGCCGCACGCAGCCGCGGGATCCCCATGGAGAGGGAATACCGGTGCGTGTCCTGGCGACTGGCCACTTCCACCAGCTTGTCGACGATATGCTGCGGCGTCGGCTGGTCCGGATTGCCCATGCCGAAGTCGACAATATCCTCGCCGCGATGGCGCTCCCGCATCTTCAGATCGTTGACGATACTGAAGACGTAAGGCGGCAACCTTTTGATTCTGGGAAAATCTTCGTTCACTGCATTAAACCGGGGTTAAAAAGCGCATGAGTATACGGCATTGCGCCGATAGAGTCATTGTCCTGTCTGCCGCTTTACGGCTCCAGTATACTGGTTTCATGATCCGCGTAGCCGTCTTGCAAATGGTATCGACCAACAACAGGGACGAGAACCTCGCCGTGGCCGCCGATTTGATTCAACAGGCTGCTGAAGATGACGCAAAACTGTTGTTGTTGCCGGAAAACTTTTCCTTCATGGGACAGAATGAGCATGACAAGGTCGCTCTTCGTGAAAAACCCGGCTCCGGTCCCGTCCAGGATTTTTTACAACAACAGGCGAAACATCACGGCCTCTGGTTGATCGGCGGAACGGTTCCCCTGACAGCAAGCGTCCCCGACAAGATACGGGCCGCAAGCCTGCTTTACAATCCCGACGGCGAGTGTATCGCCCGTTATGACAAGATCCACCTGTTTGACGTTCACGTCAAAAGCGGCGGCGACGACACCTACAACGAGTCAGGGACTATCGAGGGGGGCGACGAGATTATTGTCGCCCGGACACCCATTGGCAAAATCGGCCTGTCAGTCTGTTACGATTTGCGATTTCCCGAGCTGTATCGCAGCATGCACAGTCATGATGTCAATATTTTTGCTGTCCCGGCGGCTTTCACCGCCACGACCGGCAAGGCGCACTGGGAAGTGTTGCTACGATCGCGCGCAATTGAGAACTTGTGTTATCTCCTGGCATCCAACCAGAGTGGAGAACATGTCAATAAACGGCGGACCTGGGGACACAGCATGATTGTCAATCCCTGGGGGGAAGTGCTGGCGGTTGTGGAAAGAGACACCGGTTTTGCCTGCGCCGACATTGATCTGCAACAATTGGAAAAGCTGCGCGGCAGCTTTCCGGCACTGAAACATTGCAAACCGGATATTTATTAATGAAACAATCTCTAGATATTGCCAAGCAACAGTTACTCGAGAAAAGCGGGCTGGATATCCCGGATATCCAGAAAACACTCGACCAGTTGATGAGCTATTCCATCGACAACGGGGACCTGTATTTTGAATCCACCTGTTCAGAAAACTGGGTGCTGGAAGACGGGATCGTCAAGGAAGGAGCACACAGTATCGACCAGGGAGTCGGTGTGCGGGCGATCAGCGGCGAGAAAACCGGTTTTGCCTATTCCGATGAAATTGTGTTGCCGGCGCTCACGCAGGCTGCGAGTGCGGCGCGCGCAATCGCAAGGAGCGGAGGTGAAGGCAGGCTCCAGGCCTGGAAACGGCAATCCTTCCCTGCCCTTTACCAGCCGCTCGATCCCCTGGCATCAATCGAGACGAGCGACAAGGTTGCTTTGTTGAAACGTATCGATGCAGAAGCGCGAAAGAAAGATTCCCGTATCAAGCAGGTGCTCGTCGGGCTGTCCGGCAGGCATACTACCATGCTGGTCGCCGGCACTGACGGGACGCTGGCCGGTGACGTGCGACCCCTGGTGCGGCTGAACGTGAGCGTCATTGTCGAGGAAAACGGCCGTATCGAAAACGGCGGTTCCGGTGGCGGCGGGCGTTATGGTTACCAGTATTTTCTCGATAATGACCTGACTTCGAAATATATCGATGAAGCGGTGGAACAGGCGCTTGTCAATCTGGAGGCGGATGATGCCCCTGCCGGTACGATGACCGTGGTACTGGGTCCGGGATGGCCCGGTATCCTGTTGCACGAGGCGATCGGCCATGGCCTGGAAGGCGATTTCAACCGCAAGAAAACCTCGGCATTTTCCGGTCGTGTCGGCGAACGCGTGGCGACACCCGAAGTTACTGTGGTGGATGACGGGACCATCGCCAATCGGCGCGGGTCGTTGAACGTGGATGACGAGGGGACGCCGACACAAAGTACCACCCTCATCGAGCGCGGCATCCTGAAAACCTACATCCAGGACAAGCACAATGCCGCCCTGATGGGGATGCCGCTGACCGGTAACGGCCGTCGCGAATCTTTCGCCCACCTGCCCATGCCGCGTATGACCAACACCTACATGCTGGGCGGAAGTTACGATCCGGAAGAGATTATTGCTTCCGTCGACCGGGGGATCTACGCACAACAATTCGGTGGCGGACAGGTTGATATCACCAACGGAAAGTTTGTTTTCAGTGCCAGCCAGGCCTACATGATTGAAAACGGAAAGATCACGCGCCCGGTCAAGGGTGCCACAATTATCGGTAACGGCCCTGACGTCCTGACCCGGGTAAGTATGGTGGGCAACGACATGCGCCTTGATTCCGGTATCGGCACCTGTGGCAAGGACGGGCAATCCGTCCCGGTCGGCGTCGGCCAGCCGACTATCCGGATCGATGATCTGACGGTGGGCGGGACCGCGGCCTGATTGGAGATACATCACACGGATCGTTTCCATACCCCATCCATAGCTGTAGATAACAGCGGGAAATACTGATTACACATCCGTCCATCACTTTAAGTAACATTGCCATGCAATGAACAACAATTGCGGGTACCATCAACCAAACCTGCAGTTGCTTTGACACTCACACAATATAATTAATGGATTAACAAGCGATCCGAATGAACCCGGTCAGTGATTACACACAGGGAGAGGACCCGGCCCACCGCAAACACTCCAGCCTTACAAGCAGTGAACGCTACTGGTCGTTATTCACAATTGGCGCTCGTCTTGCGATTGTCATTCATGTCCTGTTCGTACCCCTGTTCTATTTCATCGGCTCAACATTGCTGGCAGTATTCAATGCAGGCAGCATCATACTTTTTATCTTTTGCCTGGCGCTGTTGAAGCGTGAACACTATTCACCTGCGATATTCCTTGCCTGGCTGGAAATCATCGGACACGCCGTGCTGGCCACTCGGGTCGTCGGCTGGGAAGGCGGTTTTCATTATTACCTGCTTATTATCATACCGCTGATTTTCGCCACCGTCTCACAAGAGACGGGAAGAAAAATCATATTGATGACCCTGATTTGCCTGATTTACATTCTGATGGACAACTTTTTGCGGGATGCCGTCCCGCTGACCCTGGTAAATGAAGATATACTTTCCCTGGTTCGTTACGCCAATGTCACCATAACCTTTGCTTTCCTGGGTTACGTGGCTTTTTTCTACATCAACACGGTAGACAAGTCGGAGAACCGGCTGTTTCGGCATGCCACAACTGACCCCCTGACAGGGCTTTTCAACCGCAGGCACCAGGTAGACGTCATTGAATATGAAAGAAAACAGTTCAAACGTTCCGGCAAATCATTCTCCTTCATCCTTGCGGACATCGACGATTTCAAAACAATAAACGATATTCACGGACACGATACCGGCGACCGGATACTCATTATTATAAGTAACCTGCTGATACGCACACTGCGCGAACAGGACAGTACCGCGCGCTGGGGAGGCGAGGAATACCTCATCCTGCTGCCCAATACACCGCTGGATCAGGCTGTCGAGATTGCCGAACGCATCAAACAGGCAATCACATCAGATGAAATAAACATCAACGGAACTAATATCAGTCTCACCATTACGATGGGTATCAGCGAATACCGCGACGGCGAATCCATTGACGCCTGTATCACGCGTGCTGACAAGGCGCTTTACCGCGGCAAGAAAAACGGCAAGGACCGGATTGAAATCGAACAACTCTGATTTCACCGGTAACGTGACCCGCTCAGTTGTCCAGCCAGACAGCGGCAATTAACAGTGCAACCAGCGCCGTCACTGCGGCGCCGCTGAAACAGGCCATGGCACCAAATTTGTCCCACGCATAACCGCAAACCAGACTGCCTGTCGCCATGCCGGCACCGAAACTGGAACTGCTGTAAAGCGCCTGGCCGCGACCCTGCAGACG
Organism: Gammaproteobacteria bacterium; assembly: GCA_035471825.1. Classification (GTDB taxonomy): domain Bacteria; phylum Pseudomonadota; class Gammaproteobacteria; order Eutrophobiales; family Eutrophobiaceae; genus DATIPP01. Next base: position 1,153 of record DATIPP010000220.1, on the reverse strand, counting down.
GCCCCTGAAATACCGGTGTATATACTGGATTGCAGTCGCATGATACATGCCGAAAGTCGCGGCATGGAACAACTGTGCTATCACGAGCAATGCGACATTATCCACGAACAATCCGATTAACAGCCAGCGTATGACCGCGAATAACAGGCTGACGAGAAACAGGATGCGCAGGCTGAAATACTGTAATAAATTTCGCATCACCATGAACAGCAGGACCTCGGCGATCACGCCGAGCGCCCACATCCTGCCGATAAAGCCGCTGGTATAACCGTTGTCCTCGAGGTAAATGGAAAAAAAGGTGTAATACGGGCCGTGGCTGGCCAGCATCAAAAAACATGCTGTAAACAATGCCAGCACATGCGGCCTCGACAAAATAGACCGGAGGCTTTCGTGATGGAGATGTTCACCATTCCGGTTTTGTTCAGGGATCGACAGGCTCACGAGCCAGACAACAACCAGTGATATCAAAACGGCTGCCGGAACGTATTGAATAGAGATAATCTCGAACACGGCGCCCAGTATCCAGACGGCAATGATAAATCCGACTGATCCCCAGATCCGGATACTGGTGTAACTGTGTGTGGCCTCGCCAAGGTGTGCGAGCGTGGCGGCCTCGATTTGCGGCAACGAGGCGCTCCAGAAAATCGAAAAAAGAAACAGGACCAGAAACAGTTCCCAGAAACCCTGGAAAAACAGCGCTGCGCTGAAACAGATCGCGGAAAACAACGACGCAAACCTTATCACACGCATCCGGTGGCCTGTGTGGTCGACTATCCAGCCCCAGAAATAGGTAATGAATATCTTGGAAAAGACCACCACGGCGGAGAGGATACCGATTTGTTCGGCATTCATCCCGATTGACTTCAGATAAAGCGCCCAGTAAGGCAGGAAAATGCCCACCGTTACGAAGATCAGGAAATAAAAACCGGACAGCCGCCAGTACGGGACTTCCGCCGGTCGTCCGTAAAAAGTCATAAGTTAAATATGGAAAGTGAGCAGGATAAATGTTTTTCGTTTAACATTTCAGGTTTACTGTTTTAACTTCAAACCATAAACAATAAACATGAAACAGTTTTAAATGCCAGACACTATTCACCAATCACTATTTACTTCTCGGTAGAAGCCGGAACAACCGGTGTTTCGGATTTCACAT
>DATIPP010000219.1:0-2613 GCA_035471825.1 Gammaproteobacteria bacterium | reverse complement strand
GCCGGTTGCGCCGGAACCTGAATTTCTCCTCGAGGAATACGAACCTGCATGTCTGCAGGCCTACCGCCGGGGTGAACTCGCCGAACGGGTGGAACTCGCCCTGAAGGAACTGCGAGACTGTTGCGTCTGCCCCCGCAATTGCCACGTTAACCGGTTGCAGGACGAGAAACGGATCTGCAATACCGGGCGTCATGCGATTGTCAGCAGCGCCTTTCCGCACTTCGGCGAGGAAGATTGCCTGCGCGGCCGGAACGGTTCCGGCACGATCTTTTTCGGGTTATGTAATCTGCGTTGCGTGTTTTGCCAGAACTGGGACATTTCCCAGCAGCACCAGGGGAGAGAATGCAATGCCGGCGAGATCGCCGACATGATGTTGATGTTGCAGGACAAGGGTTGCCACAACATAAATTTCGTTACACCCGAACACGTCGCGCCGCAGGTCATTGAAGCCATCGCTGCAGCCGTACCCAGGGGCCTGCGCGTTCCCATTGTTTATAACACAAGTTCCTACGATTCTATGACTTCGTTGAAACTGCTCGACGGGCTGGTCGATATTTACATGCCGGACTTCAAGTTCTGGCACCGCGAAAGCGCACGCCACTATGCCAAGGCCAAGGACTATCCCGAGAAGGCCCGCGAGGCGGTCCGGGAAATGCATCGGCAAGTCGGTGTGTTGAAATTCGATCCGGACGGGCTCGCAAAGCGCGGCATGCTGGTACGGCACCTGGTAATGCCCGGCCAGACCGACGAAGCAACAGAAATATTCAAGTGGCTTGCAGATGAGATCTCACCGGATACCTATATTAATGTCATGGGCCAGTACCGGCCTGAACACCACGTTGGATCGGCCGATAGAAAAGGCAAATATGCCGCCATAAACCGTACGCCGTATGCAAGCGAAATGCAGGCCGCGCGGGATGCGGCGCTGAATGCCGGACTCACGCGTCTGGACCGGAGGATTGGGAGGACGATAAATTAAAAATATTACTCCCTCTCCTCGCTGAAATACTTCAAACGGTAACGTTTCCATTCATTATTGTCTTCGCGGCACATGCCGTATCGGAATGACGGTGTCATGATGGAGATGTGATAACGCAGGTCACTGAACCAGACGCAGGTCTCACCGTTGTTTTCCTCTACCCGGTAGAGGGCGGGGTAAAGGGCGAAGTCCCGGTAAAGCGCCATTTCATTGTGGTTCCATACTGTCCGGGCAAGTGTTCGGTGTTCCGGGGTTTCCCCGAACAGGCTCCAGGTTTCCCACCGGATATTCCTGCTGCTCCTGAATGCACTGACCTGTTCGATAAAAGGGATGGTGCCTTCCCAGCGTTGCAGTTTTTCGCTGATTCCCAGGTAATCAACCAATGCTGTTTTGTAGTGATTGTTCTCCCGGTTGATGATGCGGAAGTGAAACGGCGAGTAGGGTTGCGGCAGGACGATGGTTTCATAACCTGCTTTATCCCATACCTCTTTCTGGATGTTTTTCAGTTGCCATTGAAACAACACGTAAACACAAACCAGTATAATCGTTACAATAGCGATAATTCGAGGTGCGCGAAAAAATGACGCAACCAGGCCAATGAAAATAACCAGGCTGATGCAGGGATCGATAATAAACGTCGTACCGAGTGTGAATTTATTGTCCGAAAGGGGGAAGAACAGCCTCGTTCCGTATACGGTCAGGAGATCGAGCAGGATATGCGAACCGATCCCAAGTGCTACAAATCCGCCGATCATGAATGAGTGTTTCCGCAGGCGGGGAAACAACAACACGATGATGCCGGTCAATAGTAGCGTCCAAAACGGCAGTAAAACAATTGAGTTGCTATAGGTACGATGCCATTCGGCAAGAAACGTCAGAGGGTCAAGCGGGAACAGCAGGTAGTCAATGTCCGGCAAGGTTGCCGCGACCGTTGTTACTACCAGCGGGAAATATATCCCAAAATTATTATTGGTCGTGGTTGATGGACCACTTACAGCACGGCTTGCCAGGGCACCGAATACGGCGTGGGTGGCGGGATCCATGCGTTAGGCGTATCCGGAGTGCCCGGAGGATTCCCCTCGCGCAGAGCACGTCTCCGAAGATGCCACGCCTGTAAAGGCGTGGAGCTTCACTCAATCTGTTCCGCCGGTTGCGTAATCACGGAATGCGGGTTGACCCAGGCCGCCAGGGTCTCGGATTTTCGTAACAGGCGATCTACAAAATCATTGGTTCTGCCGGACTCCGTCGACGTGTCCGTTAACCAGTAGATCAACGCCGAGAGATAAACGCTGGTCGCCCCGACTTCTTCCATGATCCGGCTGAGATGCGACGTCCGGCTGCCGGCGGCCTCCAGGAACCATTGCACGGTCCGGCTGACGCGCAATGCACCCAGAACCTGGAAATGGATGTGGCCAGGTTCCAGCTTGTACTTGAAGATATCAATCACAATATGGCGGTACGGGGCCAGTGCATGGAGCCAGGTCATGATCGCCTTGCGGAGCCGGTCCCGCCCGTTCAGCTGTCGGAATTCCGCGCTGTCCGAAGCGGCCAGCACGGCCCGGTCGGCGCGGTCGAACAGGGCCTCGGCGAGATCGTCTTTCTGGCGGTAATATTGCCGGATCTCTTCGAGGCTG
>DATIPP010000218.1:0-1575 GCA_035471825.1 Gammaproteobacteria bacterium | reverse complement strand
TTTATTGGGCGATATAGAAATACTAATGATTTCAATGCGTTAATGTTAGATACTATAAGTTTATCAGGCAGGATGAGATTCAGTATGCACTATATTGGTGCATATATGGGATAATTATGTCAATCAGTCCTAAAACTGCACTTTTAATGTTCGATAACCTGTCTACTGCTGTCTTGCTGTTCGACAAATCGCTCAGGCTGGCTTGTGTCAATGCGGCAGGCGAGGACTTGTTATTGATCAGTAACAGGCGTGCCATTGGCCAGACACCGTCAGAGATCATTCCTGATCCTTCCACACTGGAAGATACGATCAAAAAAGCACTGCAGACTGGCCGGCCCTATACAGAACGCAGCGTGCCGATATCTCTTTCCAACGGGCATTCTATTACTGTTGATTGCAAGGTAACTCCCATCATTGTTGATGACGATTGTTCGGAAATTATTGTTGAACTGATCGACGCTGATTCCATACAGCGTGTTTTGCGCGAGGAAAGCCTGTCCATGCTGCACGATACTGCCCGTGAATCACTGCGCGGTATGGCCCATGAAATCAAGAACCCACTGGGTGGAATACGCGGCGCTGCCCAGTTATTGCAAAGGGAACTGGCAGAAAATGAAACCGACCTGGTTGAATATACGAAGATCATTATCCAGGAAGCTGATCGATTGCGGGATTTTATAGACCGCATGCTTACCAGTGATCAGCAGAAAAATATTGAGTCCATCAATATTCACGAAACACTGGAGTATATCTGCAGCCTGGTTGATGCCGAGTATGAACGGTCATTTGCAATTACACGTGATTATGATCCCAGCCTGCCGATGCTGGAAGCTGACCGTGGGCAGATAATACAGGCGATTCTGAATGTCCTTCGAAATGCCGTACAGGCAGCCGGTGAAGATGGTTCCATTGTCTTAAGAACCCGCATTATCCGCCAGGTGACCCTGCACAAACAGATACACCGGCTGGGGGTAAAAATCGACATTATTGATGACGGACCCGGCATTCCGTCTGAAATCGAGAAAAGTATTTTTTATCCGATGATCACCGGCCGGCCTGAAGGTACGGGCCTGGGATTATCCATAGCTCAATCACTCATCAACGCACATGGTGGTTCCATTGAATATGAACGATGCAATGATAAAACCGTTTTCAGCATCTACTTACCCACGGAGCAAGAGCACAAATATGAAAAGTAAAGTCTGGATCGTTGACGATGATAAATCCATACGCTGGGTACTGGAAAAGGCGCTGGCCCGTGAAGACGTCGATATCTCCAGTTTCGCCGATCCCGGGCAGGTGCTGGAAAAACTGAAACAGGATGCACCGGATGTCCTGATATCGGACGTCCGCATGCCGGGAGTTGATGGCATCAGCCTGCTGGAAAAAATCAAGGCGAAAGCACCGGATGTACCGGTCATTATTATGACTGCCTATTCTGATCTGGACCGGGCCGTGTCCGCATTCCGTGAAGGGGCATTTGAATACCTTTCCAAGCCATTTGACGTGGATGAGGTGGTCAGCCTGGTGAAGCGCGCCATCCACGACAAAAACCAGGAACAGGTGGGCGAAGTT
>DATIPP010000217.1:0-3297 GCA_035471825.1 Gammaproteobacteria bacterium | reverse complement strand
CAATCAGAAGCACGGTGCACATACACATAGCCGGTTTTACCGCCATGCAGGATCCCTTTCACCATGGAGCCATCATTATCTCTTACTTCGGTGATAATGGGAGGGCTAACAGCGTCCAGGTCCCAAACATCGTGTGCAATGTACTGGAAGTGGCAAATCTTCTTGCCTGAATCCAGGTCGATAGCGACCAGCGAGTTTGTATACAGATTATCACCCGGGCGAATATCACCATATAGATCAGGAGATGGATTACCGACTACGAAATACGCCCGGTTCGTATCCCGATCGATGGCCTGATTTTGCCATTGACCGCCACCGAGTGTTTCATAAGGGTCTCCGTTTTTTGCGAGCGTAGCTTTTTCCTTTTCGATATCACGGTACATATAGCGGCCTGTGGCATCGTTTTCTGCCCATACGCCAACAGAATTCTCCGGTATGGTGTGGAACGTCCATAGCAGGTCGCCAGTTTTGGCGTCATAGGCTTTAACAAACCCACGTATGCCATATTCACCTCCATTGGTACCGATCAATATCTTGCCATTCACTACCGTAGGTGCCATGGTTTCACTGTATCCCAATTCTGGATCCGCAATCTGGGTTTCCCATACTTTTTTGCCGTTTTTGGCATTCAGGGCAACCAGTTTGGCATCCAGCGTTCCCATATACACCATGTTTTCATAAGGAAAAACACCACGGTTATTCGGACCGCAACAATACGTCGTGATCGGTCCCATGTCGTGTTTGTAATGCCATATCTGTTTCCCTGTCTTGGCATTCAGCGCATAAACATGGTTAAACGATGTAGTTACATACATGGTACCGTTAACGATTATCGGTGTGGTTTCCAGTGATTCCTTAATGGCAGTATTGAATACCCAGGCCCGTTTCAGATTATGCACATTTTCCAGGTTAATCTGCTGGGCCGGATAGTACCGGGTCTGTTTGTAATTTCCGTTTGTATGCAGGAAATTATTGGAATCACCCTCTGCATGATCCAGCATATCCTGCGTGACTGTCTGCATGTCAGCATAGAGTGTGCCACCTTCAGTTTCTTCACCGGCGGTGGTAATGCCGGTGTGCATAAGAAGGATTATACCCAGCAATGACATAAAACAGGCCGCCACATTACGGCCACTAAAAATTTTCATCTTGACCTCCAACTTTTTTAGGAACTATTGAATTATTTTCAGTCCATGTAGATCCGCATCCACACATGCACATCTGACAGCATAGACCAGTAATCAATCTTAATTAAGTGATATCTATTCGAAGGTATAAAGGTATTGCAATGCAGTGTAACAATTAACATTCAAATAACGTGATATAAATAAGTAGCTTACAGTGTATGTTTAACAAACTTCTTTGGAAGTATTATCACTTTAATTTATATGTCAGTATCAACAGGTTTTGTGTAAACAGGAAAATGCATGATATTTCCTTCACTTTCCGATGCCTTGCTTATTTTAGCTGTGCCCTGACGGTCGACTTCATCAATACGGATTACCGAATGCATCGGGATAAAGGTCCGCTTGACATGACTGAACTCGGATTTCAGGTGTTCTTCCGACGGATCAACGACAACGGAGGATTTCTCACCGAAAACAATCTTTTCCACCTCGACAAAGCCGATCATTGATCCGTGATGGATACTTCTGGCATACATCTCGTAGATCTTGTCCTGGTTGTGAAAAATGATGCGGTAAAGCGTATTCTCTTGCATTGCAATAAGAGCTTAGGCTATCAGGGGTTCTGGCACAATCACTGCTGAGCGAAAACCAGCGGCCCTGCCGGTCCCAGCGGGAACCCGAGCAGCAGCCAGCCCACCAGCAAGGCGCTCCAGACCAGTGTAAATACAACTGCATAGGGCAACATCATCGCGATCAAGGTGCCAAAACCGGATCCGCGGCTGTATCTCTGTACCAGTACCAGGATGATGATCATGTACGGATTCAGGGGCGTGATGACGTTGCTGACTGAATCACCAACGCGGTAGGCGGCCTGTGTCAGTTCCGGGCTGAAACCCACCTGCATCAGCATCGGCACGAATACCGGCGCCATGAAGGCATACTTGGCCGAGGCCGACCCAATCAGCAGGTTGGCGATGATCACCATCAGGATAAACCCCGTAAGGAGCAGGGGAGAGGCGATGTCCAGTGAAGCGAGGAACTGTCCGCCGGAGATCGCCAGCATCTCGCCCAACCCGGAATACTTGAACGCCTCGATGAATTGGGCGGCGAAGAAGGCAAGGACGATATAGGGACCGAGGCTGGCCATGGTGTCGCCGAGCATACGTGCAGCGTCGCGGTCATTTTTGATACTGCCGCTGCTGATACCGAAGGCCAGCCCGGGAATGAAAAATAACAGGAACAGCAGTGGAACGGTAACCTCGATCCAGCGGGAGAAACGGTCGCCCTTGCCAAACAATGGGGCGTCGGGGACAAAAATTAACACCCCTACAATCAAAACACTGATCAACAGGGCGATCCCGGCCATGCACAATGCACGTTTTTCATTCAGTCTTGGCCCTGTATTCACGGCGTCCGGTTTTTCAACCGGTGTTCCCGCAAGTCCCGGTTCGACGATCCAGGCAGTCACGGCCCAGCCTGTCAGTGTCAGCACCAGTGTGGAAACCTGCATGAACCACCAGTTGGCGGTAACGGCTACCCGGTAATCGGGTGCAATAATCTCTGCGGCAGCCTGGGTGAACCCGGTCAACAGCGGATCGATGGCCGTGATGGACAGGTTGGCGCTGAAACCGGCCGAGACGCCAGCGAAGACGACGGCGATACCGGTCAACGGTGAACGTCCCGCTGCCTGGTAAAGGGCCGCGGCAATGGGCGGCAAAACGACATAACCGGCATCCAGCGCCATTGATGACATGATACCGAGGAACATCGTTACTGGCGTAAGCAGGGACTGCGGTGTTAACGAGATAATATATCGAAGGAGTGCCGGCAGCAGGCCGGTCCGTTCCGCGAGGCCAATGCCGAGCATGCCAACAAGTACGATGGCCAGCGGCGGGAACCGGATAAAGTTTTCCACCAGGTGGCTCAGCAGCCACCAGATCCCCCGGGAGGACAGCAGGCTGTTGGGCTCTAAATTACCCGTGATATCGCTTTTTATCTGCCAGTCCAGGATTACCGCGAGTTGCGACAGGAGGATGACAATTATAGTCGCGAGCAGGAACAACGTGGCAGGATCCGGCAGCCGGTTGCCGAAACGTTCAATGTAATTAAACAGTTTCACGTTTAATCTGCCGGGCGTTTATTATTGCATGTAACGGTCCAGGAAGCGGTC
>DATIPP010000216.1:0-6566 GCA_035471825.1 Gammaproteobacteria bacterium | reverse complement strand
GAATTAATCCTGCCCATGGTTGACAGCCTGTTCACCGAGACAGGCATCAGGCTGCAGGAACTGGATGCAATCGCCTACGGTTGTGGTCCCGGTGCTTTCACCGGCGTCCGGATTGCCACGGGTGTTGCCCAGGGCCTCGGCTTTGCATCGGACCGTCCCCTGATACCGGTTTCCACGCTCGCAGCGCTCGCCTGGGAAGTGCGTGAACTGGCACCATTAATCCTGCCGGCAATCGATGCACGCATGAACGAAATCTATTGCGCACTGTACCGGACAAAACCGGAATTCGAATTATTACAACCGGAACGTGTTTGTCCTGCCGACACGACAGGACTGCAACCTGATGCATCCTGTTATGGTACCGGCAGTGGCTGGAAACGCTATGAAGCACTACTCGCCAATACATGCAAAAATCATCTTGCAGGCTTTAATGATGAATCTTATCCACACGCCGAGCACATGCTGCAACTCGCGCTCGTTGCCTGGGAAAATAACAGGATACAGAATCCCGCTGACGCGGCACCGATCTATCTGCGGGACAAGGTGACCGGCTAGGAGGATTCGGGAATTCTGTGCACCCGGCTCACCAGTTCCCCCGATTGATACAGGTTCAGCCAGCGAAAGCCGGGCGGTACATTATCCCGGATATAGCGATCCGTATGCGGCGTAAACTGGACACACGTTGACGGAGTTGCCAGCAACATAACGCCGTTTCTTTGTTCCTCGAACACCTGGTGGATATGTCCCCAGAGGATACACCTGATGTGATCGTGCCGATCAAGCACACCAAACAGCTCATCCGGGTTTTCCAGTCTCATGCTGTCCATCCAGCTGCTGTGGACCGAAACCGGCGGGTGATGCAGACATAGCAATACAGGCTCCCCTGTCGAGGCAAGCCTCTGTTCAAGTTGTTCCAGGTCCTGTTTATCGATGCGGCCCGAATGCGTTCCGGGGATGTAACTGTTCAGCAGGATAACCTGCCAGTTACGTGTCGAGATGATTTCAGTCAACTGTATTTTCTCTGATGGCAGGATTTCATGCATCAGACCCGGCTCATCGTGGTTACCGGCAATACAGAAAACCGGGACCTCCAGTCTCTCCAGTTGAACTTTCAGGCGTTGATAGGCCTTTGGTTCCGTTTTATGGACCAGGTCACCCGTGACCAGAACACCGTCGGGCGGCCACTCTTCGTGTTGCCTGACGACATCTATAACCGTGGCAAGCGATGCAAATGTATCCATACCGTCGAAATCGTCACCTTCCCGGGGCAGGATATGGGTATCCGTCAACTGAAGAAGATCCAAACAGTCAGGATTCTTTTGAGAAAGCTCGGAAGTTTTCCAGGTAGACATTTATGCCGGATTGCCAAAAAGATCTGGTACGATCCTGACAAATCCCGTGGACAAATTCATCCTGTTTTCCCATGACGCGTAAATCCCTGAACCTCACGGACAATTTGTATGAATACATGTTGTCGGTTTCCCTGCAGGAAACGAAATGCCAGCGGGAATTGAGAAAGGTAACCGCCAGTCACAAGTATTCCAATATGCAGATCTCACCAGAGCAGGGACAATTCATGGCATTTCTGGTGTACCTGACCCAGGCACGAAACATCATCGAGATCGGCACCTTTACCGGTTACAGCGCCTTGAGCATGGCACAGGCTCTGCCCGATGACGGACATTTAATAACCTGTGACGTGGACCCTGAAACGACGGCTCTTGCCAGGCAATACTGGGACAGGGCCGGTGTCGGAGACAAAATCGAATTACGGCTGGGACCTGCCATAGAAACACTGGATAAAATGCTGGGGAAGAATTCCGAACCACGGTTTGACATGGCTTTTATTGATGCTGAAAAAACCGAATACCGTGCCTACTATGACCGGTTGCTAAAACTGTTGCATCCGGGTGGGTTAATAATGATAGACAATGTCCTCTGGTCCGGAAAACCGGCGAACCCGGAAATCAATGACGTTGACACGGTGGCCATCCGGGAATTCAATCAATACCTGGCAGTGGATTCACGCGTTATGATCTGCCTGCTACCGATTTCCGACGGCCTGACACTCGTACTGAAACGCTAGAACCTGTCTCAAAATTCCGCAACACGGCTCGTGGGGAATTTTGAGACAGGTTATAGCCTTCTCGTTCGGCAAAAAAAGCCCGGACATCTTCAATGTCTTGAGTCACCGGCATATCCGGCAGGCTGTCCAGGAATTTCCTGCCGTAAGGTTTTGTCCGCAGCCTGGGATCACAAATCATCATGACGCCATAGTCATTCACATCGCGAATCAGGCGACCGGCTCCCTGCTTGAGACTGATCACAGCCCGGGGCAACTGGTAATGCCAGAAAGGATTGACCCCCTGCTCTTCCATGCGCACCGATCTCGCCAGGAACACCGGATCGTCCGGCGTCGCAAACGGCAGTTTGTCAATAATCACGCAGGAAAGCGCCTGGCCGCGCACATCCACGCCTTCCCAGAAACTACTGGTCCCGAGCAATACAGCATGCGGTGTATTCCTGAAACGCTGCAACAGGTCGTTTCGGGGTGCCTCGCCCTGTACCAGCACGGGATATTCAATCCGGTCCATAATGATTTCACTCGCCTCGCGCAGGGCCCGGTGACTGGTAAACAATAAAAATGCATGTCCCCGGGTGGCGGCGAGTACCGGCAGGGTCTTTTTCACTACCTCGCCGGTATATCCTGGTGTGCGCGGGTCCGGCAGTCCTTCGGGCAGGTACAACAGCGCCTGTTGCCGGTAATTGAAAGGACCTGGCCAGGAACGCGCCTCGACTTCCTGCAGACCCAGTTGCCCGGCAAAATGGGAGAAGTCCTTGCCGACCGCGAGCGTTGCCGACGTGTATATACAGTGACACCGGTATTCCCGTAACCGGGCCTGGAAAAGGCCCGAGATATCAAGCGGCGTCCGGTGTAACAGTAAACCCTGGCCGCGTGTTTCAATCCATTGCACGGATTCGTCTTCTTCGCGCTCACGGAATGACATCAACAGCTCCAGCAGTTGACTGCAACGGCGCCAGAGATTCTCCAGTTCCCTGCTGCGTTCCTTCAGTTCATCCAGGGACTGTTCCAGTTTTCCAAGTGCCTGGTTCAATCCATCCAGTGCCTGCATGACTTTTTTATCACCGGTTTTTTCCGGCCATGCGGCACGCAAATCATCTCTGCCGAGAGACAACCGGAACTTTTTAGTCGCGGTCCGGCATTCATCAAGTAATGCATCCATACCGGAGACATCCATGGCATCCACTGTCCAGGCATGCAGCGTATCGCGGAACAGATCATTCAATTGCCTGCTGGTGATGGATTCACCGAAAAAATCCGCAGCCAGTTGCGGCAGCTGGTGCGCCTCGTCAAAAATTATCGCATCGGCACAAGGCAATACTTCTCCAAAGCCGCTCTCGCGCAGGGTCATGTCCGCCATCAGGAGATGGTGATTGGCGACAACCAGGTCGGCCTCGATCGCCTTTTTCCTGGCTTTTAACACAAAACAGTCTTCGTAAAATTCACAATCCTGTCCGAGGCAATTTTCAGTCGTGGAGGTAATATGAGGCCTGAGTCCTGTATTCTCGGGCAACGTGGCGAGTTCCGCGAGGTCGCCGCTTTGCGTATGTGCACCCCATTCCTGGACCTGTTCCAGTTCCGCCTGTTGAGCTCTGGAAAGTCCACCGGGGTTCGCCGCTGTCTCGGCCAGGCGATAATGACAAAGGTAATTGGCACGACCTTTCAACAGGGCGATCTGCTTCGGGACATCCAGCGCGCGTGTAACGACCGGCAGGTCCTTGTAGAACAACTGGTCCTGCAGGTGCTTGGTGCCGGTCGATACGATGATTTTCTTGCCGGACAACAACGCCGGTAACAGATAAGCATAGCTTTTGCCGGTGCCGGTGCCAGCCTCGCAGATCAGGGATACATTTTCATCCAGTGCCCGCCGGATGCTTTCGGCAAGGTCCTGTTGCTGGGGCCTGACGGCATATCCCACGATGGCATCCGCCAAAGGACCTTCTGCGGACAACAATTCCGCCGGCGAACCGGTAATGGACTTCATGCGCGTTCAACCGGGAAAGCCAGGACCTGTTGCAGTGAATCAAGCTGCAACAAACACATCAGCAGGCGATCAACACCAACGGCGACGCCGGCACAGTCCGGCAGACCGGCTTCAAGAGCAGCGAGGAGACGTTCGTCGATTGGCAGAAGGTTATCGTTATTTCGCCGTCGCCGTTCAATCTCGTCATTAATCCGTTGTCGCTGTTCTCCTGCGTCCGTGAGTTCATGAAAACCGTTGGCGATTTCGATGCCGTTCACAAATAATTCGAAGCGTTCCGCCACAGCCGGGGCATCCGGTTTCAACCTTGCCAGCGCGCCCTGGCAGGCAGGGTAATGCATCACGAACGCCGGCCGTTCAAGTCCCAGTTGCGGCACCACGCGGTGGCTAAAAAGAAAATCCAGCAGAACTGATCGTTCCGGTGAAGCGCTATGCAGGCCGGCGGCCCCTGCTTCCTGTTGCAATGCCGGCAAGGTCGCCGTCACCGCATCAATACCGACATGTTCCAGGAATAATTCCCGGTATTCGTACCGGCCCGCAACTTCCCATCCCAGCAGTATCATCAACTCATCCAGTTCCTCCATGAGCGCATGGTGATCGAAGCCGGGACGGTACCATTCCAGCAGGGTGAATTCCGGATTGTGCAAGCGACCAAGCTCGCCGTCACGAAACACGCGGCCGATCTGGTAGACAGGGCCGGAACCTGCCGCCAGCAACCGTTTCATGGCGTATTCCGGGGACGTTTGCAGGTACAGGGTATGTGGGCGGCTGTCCACGGGGTGTGAAAACCGCGTTACGAGGCTCCGGATCGCCGGGTCATTGACACCGGCATTACCGAGTACCGGCGTTTCCACTTCCATGATGTCCCGTTGCAGCATGAATTCGCGGATCGTTTGTAACAGTTTCGCGCGTGCATTCAGGGTCGCGAATGAAGCTGCCGGCTGCCAGTCAGTAGACATACTGTTCCCTCTGTATATCAATCCTGAGACAGACAGGTGAGTCAGGCCCGGGCGACGTATTCGCCAGTCCGGGTATCAATCTTGATCCTTTCACCGGTCTCGACAAACAGGGGCACCTTGACCATGGCCCCGGTTTCCAGCGTGGCGGGTTTCGTACCGCCCGTGGCCGTATCGCCGCGCACTCCGGGGTCCGTCTCGGTGATCTCCAGTTCCACGAAATTAGGCGCGGCCACCGTCAGGGGAACCCCGTCCCAGAGGGTGACGACACAGATTTCCTCGCCCTTGAGCCATTTCGCCGCATCGGCCATGGCCTTTTCACTGGCTTCATATTGTTCATAAGTGTTCGGATCCATAAAATGCCAAATATCACCATCAGAATAGAGATACTGTAATTCCAGGTCGATGACATCAGCACCTTCTATACTTTCACCCGACTTGTAGGTACGCTCGATTACCCGGCCGGTTTTCAGGTTACGGATCTTGACCCTGTTGAATGCCTGGCCTTTTCCCGGCTTGACGAATTCATTCTCGAGTATTGCACAGGGATCACCGTCCAGCATAACCTTGAGTCCGGGTTTGAATTCATTGGTACTGAATGTCGACATATTTTCCTCTTGATTTATTTATTCTTGAAAAATTTTCGTATCATATCCTGAAGCCAAAACATCATCATGCAGTATTCCGACTGGAAAAAAGAATTACAACAGACTGAAAAAGACCCGCGGGTTTTACTGGGAAAAGTGGATTTGCAACACCTTGCTGCTCAACTCGCGGACAGATCGCAGCAATCTTTTCCGATGCGGGCACCACGATCCTTTACCGCGCGCATCAAGCGGGCCGACCCGGATGACGTTTTACTGCGGCAGATTCTACCTGTCTCCGAGGAAGATACCAGTACCGGCGGATTTGAAACCGATCCGTTGTCAGAGTCGGAGTATCAGCCCGTACCAGGCATATTGCATAAATATCATGGCAGGGCCCTGCTGGTAGTAACCGGCGCCTGCGCCATACATTGCCGGTATTGTTTCCGCCGCCATTTTCCATACGCTGATGCCAACCCGTCACCCAATCAATGGAATAGTGCTGTGGAATATTTGAACAGTCGCGAGGAATTGCGGGAGATTATCCTGAGCGGCGGAGATCCCCTGACACTCACCAATGATCGCCTGGGGCGGCTGTTCCGGAAACTGGCAGACATTCGCCACCTCCAGCGGTTGCGGATTCATTCCAGGATCCCCGTCGTTTTACCCGATAGAATCGACACGGGTTTCCTGGAAATCCTGCATTCAACGCGCTTTGAACCGGTCCTGGTTGTCCATGCCAACCACGCCCGTGAAATAGACACCAATGCGATTCACGCGATAAATAAAATACGGCAAACAGGGGTCACGGTTTTCAACCAGGCCGTACTGCTTCGGGGAATCAATGATTCCATCCCGGCATTGAAGGACCTCTCCAATACACTGTTTGATGCGGGGATTATCCCCTATTACCTGCATATGCTGGACCCGGTTCAGGGGGCCGCCCATTTCGAAGTGGAAAA
>DATIPP010000215.1:0-12431 GCA_035471825.1 Gammaproteobacteria bacterium | reverse complement strand
AGCAGTTCCTTTAACCGGTCCGGTTTAATCGTTTGCATAGATGTCGCGACCGCGGAGTATTTTAAGATAGATTCTAATCCGTAACGCCACTGTTACGGCTCCGTATCCGGTACAACAGGTTTTCAAGTTCGGTTTTTTTCCGGCTGTCTTCGCTGGCATACTGCAGGATTTCCTCGATGTAATCCTCGGCAAGGGAAAAGTTCTTCTGTTCGATTGCACGCTTGATCTTCTCCTCCATGCGCTTGCCCATCTTGATCAATTCACGTCTTGCATCACGACTGTTCGGGTTATTGATTACCTTTTCCCGGGCCTGGCGAATTGCTTCGCGATCCTCTTCCGGCACCAGGCTCTTGTCGTCCCCCCTGCCACGTCCCGTATCATCCTGTCCACCGGTAACGGTTTCGGTATCCGTGATAGCCGGTTCTGACCGGTACGCCGCCAGCCTTTCCCGCGCCTGCGGTATTGCGTCATGATAGGGATTAACATCTATCGCCTTGTCCAGGAAACGCTTCGCATCGTTACGGCGGTCATCATTGATTGCCTGGTCCATCAACCGGATATAATCAAGCACTACATTATCAAGACCAGCTACCGCTTCACGATTATAGGGTTCAATATCCAGCACCTGTTGATATTTTTCCACCGCGTTTTTGCCCGGTGGCGTGGTCAGGCGGAGTGCTTCCCTGTCCCTGGCCGCGCCCTCCAGCAGTTGATCGATTGTCGCCTGGTTTGCGTTGTCCGCTCCCTGTTCATTGCCGGCATCCATCTCCGCAGGCGGCATGGTATTAACTGTTTTGCCGGATTCCGATTCCGGGGATTGAGCGGGAATATCTGTTCCGGGTGCGGCGTCTTCACCCGATCTTTCGCGACCGACATTTTTTAACACTCCCAGTACGATTAATACCACTAACAGTATCAACAGCCATTTGATCAATTTCTTCAGGCCGCGCATTAACCACCCGGTGGAGCTTGCCTTTTGTTCCCGGCCAATCACATCGGTCTGCGCAGTTTCATCGCTTGCCGGATCACCGGCAGCAACGGTTTCGGTATCCGGATCAACCACCGGCGCACTGGTGGGTATTATTTCCCCCGGTTCGGCATCGAGTTCACGGCGCCAGCCGGTGACCGTCTGTGGCCGGTCTTCCGGTTTGAAGGCCATGCCGTGATCGATTGCCGCAAGAAATTCATAGGTATATTTATCAACGGCAATCTCCCTGGCACCGATGTAGACATCCTTGCCGGTATGCAGGATGGCCTCGCTCCGATCCATGGAGTCAACCGGTCCGATACCGGTGACGGACCGGTACAGGGTCGCGGCCAGTCCATAGATGTCCGTCCACGGTCCCTGCTTGTCGCTCTTGCTGACGTATTGTTCGAACGGGGCGTAACCCGGCGATACCATGGTGGTGAGAGTACGGGTCTGTTCGCCCAGTGACTGCCTTGCCGAACCGAAATCGAGCAGTACCGGGCTGCCGTCCTCGCGAATGTAGATATTCGGCGGCTTGATATCGCGGTGTATGAAACCCGCCGTATGAACTGCCTCCAGTCCGTCGAGGATCGGCGCGAGTATTGTTTTCAACTCATCTTCCGGCAGGGTCTTTTTCACTTTCAGGATTTCATGCAGCGGTCGGCCGTGTTCGTATTCCATGACCATGTAGGCAGTATTGTTTTCCCTGAATACGGCAAGTACGCGCACGATATTGGGATGCTTGAAGCGCGCCAGAGTCTGTGCCTCGCTGATAAAGCGGTCCAGCCCCCAGGCATATTGTTCACCCCGCTTGCCGGATACCGGTTCTATAGAGACATTATCATGGCGCACTGCCAGTTCCATGGGCAGATACTCCTTGATGGCAACGGTCTGATCCAGGTTGGAATCATCCGCCAGGTAGGTTATTCCGAATCCACCCTGCCCCAGAATCCCCTTGATGGTATACCAGTGTAATTGAAAGCCGGGCTGCAGGGCGTTGCGGTGATGTTGCATGTTCAGAATGAGTAATCGGAAGCCGGGTAAAGGATACCACCAGGAACCGGGGCAAAATGATAAAGAAAATTCATACGCAATCCTATCATGTCACCGACACGCGGGATAAAAACTGGCCCGGAAGTGCAATACTTCCGGGCCTGTCATTTACCGTCAATTCAAGGTGTAGGATGCAAGCCGGGCACGTTTGAAAACCAGCCTTTTCGGTACCTCTCCGGCGTAATAGGTTGGCGGCGGGTCCCTTGTCAGTCTGGCGGCATCGATAACATTCCGGATTGCCGCCAACACCAGTTGCGGTTGATCCAGGTGGATGTGGTGACCGCTTTCACCAGCGATAATGTGGGCATGCCGCGGGCTTTGTAATGCCAGCTCAGTCTGCAATTCCAGCCACAGTGCTTCCATCCGATTACCCTTCTCGCCTTCCGGCCAGACACGTTGGCTGCGACTGATCACGAACAGGGGGATATCGGGCATCGGCGGCGCGGATTTCACGTCCCTGGCACTTTGCCGGAAATTGACGTATTCCTCTGCAATGGCACGTCGCGCCACACCATGACTCAACATTGCCATGACGATCCCTTTCAACCGTGCCGGCAGTTTCGGATGCATTTTCGGCCGCGCCAGGTGTACGCGGGTATGGCGTCCCTTGTTGACTTCCGGTGCCAGTTTCACACGGATCGGCGGCGCAAGGTAGCGTTCGACCTGATCCGGGTGAGACGAGTCAACGAGGACGAGACCCGCGGTCAGCTCCGGATTGCGGCGCGCAAACACCTGCATGTTATAACCACCGAACGAGTGCCCGACCAGCACATAAGGAGCCGGTAAATCAACACTCGTTAACAGGATCAGGAGTTCCTCGGCAATGTGACCGCTGGTCCGGGGTTGCGGTGCAGGTTCACTCCAGCCGTAACCGGCACGATCATAGATACAGGCTTTCACGTGTTCTGCAAGGGACGATTGGATATCCAGCCACTCGTAGGAACTGTCCCCCAGCCCCGCATCCATGATCACGACGGGTTGTCCCTCGCCCCTGCAATAGATATGCAGGCGATAACCGCCGACATCAATCAACTGTCCCGGGATTTCGAGACGATAGGGTGACCCTTCCTCAGCAACGGCCGGTTGCGGAGCCAGGACCAGGCAGGCGAGCGCCAACAGCAACGCCATAGTCAAATGACGCACTGATAAACGCCTTGCCGCGATTACAGTTGCCGCTTTCATGATGACCTGATGCTGTTGGTGTATACATATTTGATTAAAAGTAGTAAGTCGAAAAATATATGACCCCGGAATACCGGGAAAGTTTCACAACCGGTTAGCGAGTCCACAATTTTTTCCGGGGTAAATTCAGTGTGTTTTCCCGGTTGCGGACGATGTCTCATCATACAGTTGCCAACCCGCCCTGGCGACGCCCTGCGTCAGGATATTGTGAAACATATACATCAGTGACTGGTCCAGGTTCAAAGTGATACCGCGACCTTCTTCCGGCAGCAGTTCCAGGTGAAAGGCATCCTTCGTTCCGGTGCCTGTCCGGATCATACATGCCAGGATTCCTGCTTCGCCGAGGGGATAACTGGTCGTTTTCTCCGCCTCGAATTCCCTTTCCAGCGCGCCGGCTTTGAACATTTGTCGTGTCTGCCGCCTGGACCCGACAGACACTGCACCGCCTTTTTTATCCATCGCCTTGTTCAACACATCAAACAACAAAATGGTAAATCGCCGCGTTAACCACACGCGGTATTCTTCGCCCGCCCGGGTCGTCGCACGGAGCAATAACCGGTCTTCCATTTCCACGTAGCTCACGTTCAACTGGTGCAGTTTGTCACTCATATCATCATACAAGCCGGATTCAACCCGCGTTATTATCCGGATCTTACAGATACCGTGCGGAATTCCTTCCGCCTGCATTTACAGTTTATGTTCGACAGTTTATTCAGAAATAAAAAACAGAAAAGATTCTCCGGCAATCAATTGCAGGATCGCTCACTGTAGCAATCGGTCCGTGCCGGTATGGCAAATTTTATCATGGCGGGTGGCGCGGAAACCTATTTCGCTGTATTTGCAATCTTTCTCAAGACCACGGTTTCGCAGGTTGCTATAATCTGCACCTGACGTTTATTGGCTTATGGTACGAGTATATCACCGCCTCTGATCGCCGGCCCGCCCGAAAGAAAGCCGCGACAACAAACAGGGGCACTCTACTCCCGGGGACAAGCGGAAATAAAGGGCCACCCGGGAGGCTATGCAGGATGAACCGGGTTATACGCTACAACGTTGAAACTGTTCACCCTGTGCTGATCAGGATAGAATTCCGGATATGAAAACGATGTTGCAAAAGGTATTGATGCTCGTCCTTGCGACAAGCAGCGTGGCGACGAATGCCGAAGGGTCTATCGCGGACGAGGAAATCGTCACCGTGAAATCCCCGAAGGGCATTATGTCAAAACAGAAACTGCCCTATTTCGTCGGCATTTCTTCTGCATCCGGCGCCAAACACCTTTCCATGAACATGGTCATTATCCCTCCCGGCGGCGCCGCGGAACCGCATTACCATGACGGTTTCGAATCAGCGGTGTATCTCATTGAGGGACGCGTGGAGACCCGCTACGGGCCGGGACTGGAAAAGTCCGTCATTAACGAGGCCGGTGATTTCATTTTAATTCCGCCCAACGTGCCACACCAGCCGCGCAACCTGAGCGATACGGAAAAGGCTGTCGCCATCGTTTCGCGCAATGATCCCGACGAACAGGAAAGCGTGGTGCCGTATGCAGCCGGTGATCAGTGACTGGTGAGATGACTTACATTGTCCGTAAAAAAACCGGCTGTTTGCCGGTTTTTTTATTCCCTGTTAAGCCGTTATCAGCTGGCCTTCCGGAACTGGATTTCGTTCGACTCAAGATTCTGCGCGACAAAATCCCAGTTCACAAGGTTCCAGAATGCCTCGACGTACTTCGCCTTGTCATTGCGGTAATCGATGTAAAAGGCGTGTTCCCAGACATCGCAGGTCAATAGAGGAATGATTCCCTGGCGGATGGGAGTATCGGCATCTTTGGTCGTCATAACACGTAAAGACTTGCTGTTCTTGTCCTTCACCAGCCAGGCCCAGCCGGAACCGAAGTGGCCCTTCGCGGCTTCGGAAAAGGTTTCCTTGAACCGGTCCACGGAATCGAAGTTCTCGCGAATGGCCTGTTCCAGGTCACCCTCCGGGCCGGTGTCCTTCGGTGTCATGCTGTGCCAGTAAAACGTATGATTCCAGACCTGCGCGGCGTTATTGAACAGGCCACCTGGCTCCGCGTTGATGATGATCTCTTCCAGTGTCTTGTCCTCGAACCCGGACCCCTTGATGGCTTTGTTTAACTTGTCCACGTATCCGGCGTGATGTTTGCCGTAGTGGAATTCCATCGTTTCCTTCGAGATATGGGGTTCCAGGTCTGATAATTCGTATGGCAGCTTGGGTAATTCAAATGACATAGGTTATGAACCTCCGGTTTTTGGAATTTCTTGCAAGACATCAGCGCGCGTTGATCGGCATCAAAATGATTACGTGGCTGATGAACAAACAGATGACAGAAGTAAAGCGGTGTAGTTTTATTTACTCCTTTAATTAATTGATAACTAAACATATTAGCGATGGATTATCAAGTTCGCGATAAATCAGGTTAGAATAAAAATACGAAGAAACAATCGCTTAGATAATAAATACCAGAAACATGACAGCCTCGTTCGAAATCGCCGTTATTGTATTTATCCTGATATCCGCCTGGGCGATTATTACTTACAACCTGCTGGTGCGTGATCTTAACCGTGTACTTGCCGCCTGGAGCGATATCGACGTGCAATTGAAACGCCGCCACGATCTCATTCCCAAACTGGTCGATACCGTGAAACAGTACGCAAGTTACGAAAGCAGCACCATGGAGGCGCTGACGGAACTGCGCGCTCAAAGCCGGAAACTGGAAGACGTGGGGCGCAAGGGAGAACTGGAAGCCGAACTGGGTGAAAAACTGCACCGGCTTATTGCCATTGCCGAAGAATACCCGGACCTCAAGGCCAATGAATCTTTCCTGGATCTGCAACGTAATCTTTCCGATGTTGAAAACAATATCCAGTATGCCCGCCGATATTACAACGGTGCCGTCCGGAATCTCAATATCCGGATAGATTCCTTTCCCGATATGCTCATTGCAAAACCTCTCGGTTACCGGCATGCGCAATTCTTCGATTTTGAAGAGAAGATCTGAAGAGACAGGGAGGATATCATGCGAAGACTGTTAGCGCTGACACTGCTCCTGTTAAGTACATCAGCAGTTGCTGAAGAACGCATCAGGGTTTTTCACAGCGATATTACCGTGCTGGAAGACGGCAGCATGAAGGTCGCAGAGAGAATCGAGGTCAATGCCGAGGGGAATAAAATCAAGCGGGGGATTTACCGGGATTTCCCCACCCGTTACGAGGACCGTTTCGGGAATAATTACCGGGTCGGGTTTGAAATCATCGGAGTATATCGAAACGGAACAAGCGAACCTTTCCATACCGAGACCCTGTCCAACGGCATCCGTATCTACATCGGGTCGAAAAATATCCACCTGGACCGGGGTGTCTATATTTACCGTATAGTCTATAAAACCAGCAGGCAACTGGGTTTCTTCGAAAAACACGATGAACTGTACTGGAATGTCACCGGAAATGACTGGGATTTCACGATTGAAAGGGCGACCGCCCGCGTCAGGTTGCCGGGCTCCATCCCGTCCGGATCAATAACAGCAGAAGCCTATACCGGGCCGGCAGGTAGCAAGGCGCAGGATTATACCAGCCGGGTTGATTCCGACGGTGCGGTTTTTTTCTCTACCACCCGACCGCTTCCACCAAAACATGGTCTGACCATTGTCGTCGGCTGGCCGAAAGGAATTGTTACCGAACCGACGAGTAGTGAAAAAATGCAGTATCTTTTCAGGGACAACCGGCACCTGCTTGTCGCAACTGTCGGCATGGCAATCCTGTTGTTGTATTACGGTTTCGTTTGGCGACGCGTCGGACGTGATCCCGAGGCCGGTGTCATTATTCCCCGGTACGAACCGCCGAAAGGATATTCACCCGCATCCATGCGGTACATCGAGCAGATGGGTTACGACAAGACCTGTTTTGCTTCCGCAATCATTAACCTTGCCGTGAAAGGTTACCTGAAAATCGGGGAAGACCGGGACAAGGATTACGTTCTGACAAAGACCGGGGAAGACGTGGAAATGGCACCCGGGGAAAAGGCCCTGGTAAAAAATCTCTTCGGTACCGCCGGCCGGATCGTATTGCGGCAATCCAACCATGCAACGATCAGCAAGGCCCTCGAGGCACACCAGGAGTCACTGGAACGCAATTACGAAAAATTGTATTTCCTGACCAACACGGGTTATTTCAGTATTGGCGTCATACTGACCATCGGGATACTGCTTGCAACATTCATCGCCCGGCCGGATCCCGTCAACCCGGCGGCGCTGTTCATGCTTCTCTGGCTGACCTTCTGGTCTCTAGGTGTCATCATGATCGTGAAACAGGCGGCCAATGCCTGGTTACGCGCCAAACGGAATTTTATCGCTTTGTTCCCGGCCGTCTTCCTGACGCTTTTTGCACTCCCTTTCGTCGGCGCTGAAGTATTCGTTGCCTACCAGTTGATCGTATTAACATCCTGGAGTCTTGCCGGGGTTGTTCTTGTTGCCGTATTAATCAACTGGCTGTTCTATGAACTGCTCAAGGCACCGACACTTGCCGGCAGGAAATTGCTGGACAAGATAGAAGGATTCAAACGTTATATCGATCTTGCGGAAAAACATGAACTGGATTACAAACACCCGAAGGGCCGGTGTCCCGAGTTGTTCGAGGCCTATCTTCCATATGCACTGGCACTGGGCGTGGAACAGAAATGGGGAGAGCAGTTCGCTGATGTCCTGGCGAAGGCGGGTACTGCCGGCCAGGCCTACAGTC
Organism: Gammaproteobacteria bacterium; assembly: GCA_035471825.1. Classification (GTDB taxonomy): domain Bacteria; phylum Pseudomonadota; class Gammaproteobacteria; order Eutrophobiales; family Eutrophobiaceae; genus DATIPP01. The sequence goes on along the minus strand of DATIPP010000215.1, from coordinate 4,474 downwards.
CCCGCTGGTATTACGGTTCGGACTGGAACTCCAATAACATTGGTGATTTTTCATCGTCACTGGGATCCTCATTTGCCAGTGCAGTCGCATCGTCGTCCATGGCACCCGGCTCGTCTTCAGGCGGTGGGGGTGGTGGATTCTCCGGCGGCGGAGGTGGCGGCGGCGGAGGTGGTGGATGGTAACTTTTTGTCAGTTGTCAATGGTTCCTTGTCCTTGTTTTTTTATATTAGATTTATTTAATTAAAACCAACAATTGACCACTGTCTGCCAACCACTGACGACGGACTAATCTTCCGGCTTCCTGAATCTCAATGTCATCCGATCCGATTCACCGATCGTTGTGTATTTTACAAAACACGCCTCGCGCTTCGGCCCTTCTTCCATTTCCCTGCAATAACGTAACGTCGGCGGCAGGGTCCAGACGCCGGCGGGATGATCTTTCCTGTCCTGCGGGTTGGCGTTAATCTCCGATGCCGCCTCGAACTGGAAACCGGCATCAAGGGCAAGTTTTTTCACATGTTCTTCCGAGACATAACCGCTTTCTATCATTTTCTGCAATGATGAGCCCGGACTGGCCCGGTGCTCGACGACACCGAGGATCCCGCCGGGTTTCAGGGTGCGGTAAAATACATCAAACATGGCGGGTGCATACTCCCCCTTCATCCAGTTGTGCACGTTGCGGAATGTCAGGACCATGTCGGCGGTACCCGGCGGTGCGATCGTGGTACGTTCCGGAACGGAAAGTTCGGTAACCACGACATGATCGTACACGTCCGGCCGTTGTTCGAGTTTTTCCATGAATGCCTTGTGCATGTCCTTGCGCCATCCGGGGGTGCGATCAGCCGTCATGGCAAAGCCGGCCTCGTAGAGTATTCCGTGGTCACGCATGACCGGTGCCAGTATCTCGGTATACCAGCCACGCGCTGGCCAGATTTCCACGACCGTCATGTCCTGTTTCAGGCCGAGGAACTTCAGGGTCTCCTTCGGATGCCGATACCGGTCACGCTCGACAAATTCCGGATCACGATGATCTCCCTTAATGGCGTTATCAAGAGCTGCATCGGCTCCTGCGGCTGTGAGCGCAGCGGTATTGAAACAAAGCAATAAAAACAAAAGTGATTTCAGGCACATATATCCTTTTCCTGGTTATAAACCGTATCTGTATGTGGCGGGTAATAAACAGAATTTATATCCCGGTCAGGCTCTCATTCATAGCGTACAAATGTTATATTAGGACAATTGATATTCAACTGTGTTCTGCCGGTATCCGGGACACAACAGGACATGACAGTATTTGTTTCTCATTCCCTGCCCGCCCGCGGAACAAAATTATCCGGCTCTGCCGGTTGTATTTGCACCGGCGATCCGCATTCAATCCCGGGAAATTGATCGTGCCATGTATTCACAAAATAGACATGACGTTGTTTCCTGTTAGTACTGATCTACAAAATACACAGAGGAGTTTATCGTGATAGAAAATGGTAGCGAAGTTGCAATCGAATTCACCCTTAAACTGGATGACGATACGGTTATCGACAGCAATGTCGGCAAGGAACCGCTGGTCTATATCCAGGGAGAACAAAAAATCCTCCCTGCCATCCAGAAAGAACTGGAAGGACTGGACGAAAACGATACGACCAATGTCACCCTGGAGCCGACCGAGGCATTCGGCGAGATTGATCCGGAGGCTTTCGAGGAGGTCGATGTTTCCCAGGTACCGGAAGAAGCGAGAAAAGAAAATACGCTGTTGCGTGCAAAGGACGACGGGGGTAATGAACGCATGTTCCGTGTCCACGAGGTTCACGATGACAAGATCGTGATCGACTGCAATCACCCGCTGGCCGGTAAAACACTGCATTTCGATATCAAGGTAGTCTCAATAAGCTGAACCCATGAACACCGGGACATCGATCCCGATTAAGCGTTACAGCCGGAGACCGTTCCCGGACTATCGTTTCGTTCCCGGCCGTGGACCTCACCCGACGCGCGATCCGCAAGGACATTCCTACAACGCTCCGGAAGAAAAACTGGACCGGTTTGAACCCGCAGACTGGTTTCAATGCGAGTGTTATCTCTTCGGGATCGATTTATTCAACCATGGTTACTGGTGGGAAGCACACGAGGCCCTGGAGACCGTCTGGATTGCCGCCGGGCGTAATTCACGCACCGGGCTTTTCATCCAGGGTCTGATACAGATCGCGGTCGCCCACCTGAAAAACCACCAGGATTTTACCGGCGTGGCGCAACGCATGGCGCGGGCCGGCCTGGAAAAAATGGCGCCGGTTAAAGGTGTCTTTCTGGGGATCGACACCGGTAAATTCCGCAAGGATGTCAGGGACTGGATGAATGGCCGGCGCACGACGCCGGTATTGATTGAACTCCGGTTTGATGGACGGTAACCATATTGCTTTCCACCAGCAGGCGTGAAAAGATGGGGTTAATTCACAAAAAGGGTAGTCCGAATGAGTGAGTACAACCGTGAAACCGGCATCCTCACCCTGACGCTGGAGGATGCCCACACTTTCCATCGCACTCAGGATCGTGAGCCGGGTGAAATGCCGCCCATGTCGTTTTATGCCGATAAACTTAAAGACTTTGGCCACAAGGTAACCAGGGTTACCGACGATTACCTTGAAGTTGAAGCGACCCAGGACGAGATCTGGGAGTTACTGGCGGGACAGCATACCTACCTGTAACGCTATTCCATCAGCGAAAACGCCTGATCAACTTCTTTTTCGATTATTTTACCGGTTTTCTCGCGCGGAAATTCCTCGCGGTAATCCTTTGCAGCCTGTAACGTCTGTTGCACCCGTGCCTGTGTACGGTCGGTAATCCGGAATTCTTCATAGCGATTCGGTAATAACGAAACAATGTCCTGGTCAAGTTGTTCCTCCAGCATGTTCAACACTTCCCCGGTTTCACCGGCACGCAATTGCCGGAGTGCCAGGACATGCGACTGGGTGTAACTCGTCTGGTTATTGACCCAGTTATCCACGATGGTGCTGCCGACCGCGTAAAATGAAACCATGCTGCCCGCCACGGCCCCGACAATACATCCGACTATGAACAGGAGTGCACCAAACCAGCGGGACATCTGTTTTCCGGACATGTTCCAGCCTCCTTGACGAATTGGGTTCAGGTAATACCGAGATTATCAGATTCTGTCTTGCTGGACTTGCTGTATCCATCGTCCTGCCGTTTCAGATTGACGGCGTGTTTCTGCCGGTAAACATCGAATACCCGTTCCGGCGTCAGGCCGGCACAGATCATGGCCGACACCAGAAAATGCAGGATATCGATCAGTTCTACCCGTATGTTCTGTATATCGATCTCGTCCCTGCTCCACCATTTCCACAGCAGGTCCGCATCGAGTTCATTCAGTTCCTCTCGCATGGCGGTTGAATAGTTCGACAACCAGCGATTCGGCAGATCATTGACCATCAATTCTCCGTTGGAGGCGGCATCGAAAATGGCCTGCATGGTCAGCGGCTGTGCATCGTTGTCGGCAATCCCGTTACTGCTGAAGACATAATCGTTCAGGTCGCTTTGCATGGAGAATATCGTGCTCAGCATGTCCCTGGAATTTTCTTTACTCATTTCACACCCTGTTTCTATGTTTGAAAAACCGGAACGGTCTCCCGCCCGGGGACGGGAAGGTTTATGCACCGTAGCGGATTAGTCCAGGCCGAGCAACGCCCGGAAAAACCAGGCCACCAGTGCCATTGTGGCGAGACCGGCACAATACAGGCCGATAAACCACAACCAGCGTGTGACCCCGGAAGACAGGGAATCCCTGTCTGGCATGTTCTTGCGGGTATCCTCCGATCCGGGTTCATTCCGCATCAATGATAACCGGCCTGCATGTCCACCTTGCCGCGGAACACCCAGTACACGTAACCGGTATAACCCAGGATCACCGGCAACAGGATAACGGCACCCACCAGTAAAAAACCCTGCGCATTGGGGGCGGCTGCGGCCTGCCTGATGGTCAGCGAGTACGGCACAAGGTAGGGGAAAAAACTGATGATCAACCCGGTATAGGCCAGCGCAAACGTGGCGATGGAAAAAAGAAACGGTTTATACTCGGACGACGGATCGAATATGGCTTTCAACAGTTGCCAGCAGCAAACAACGGTAATCACCGGTATGGGCGTCAACGGCAACATGCGTTGCCAGTCGATTTCAGGAAAGTTAAGCCCCCAGTTCGTCGCCGCCTTTACGTCCAGGAAGGGAACGGAAACAGTGACGATCAACAGGCAGAGAATGACAATGAATACACTGATGGATGCCATCTTTCGCGACCAGTTCAACAGGTCGCCCTCGGTTTTCATGATCAACCAGGTAGTTCCCAGCAGGGCATAACCCCAGACCAGCGCACAACCGGTAAAGAAACTGAACGGTGTCAGCCAGTCGAACATACCGCCGGCGAACCGCCCGTCTACGAGGGGAATCCCCTGTACCATCGCGCCCAGGA
>DATIPP010000214.1:0-12543 GCA_035471825.1 Gammaproteobacteria bacterium | reverse complement strand
GGTATCCAGGATTTGTTCCGCCTTGTCCGGTGTGCTCGATAATACGGGCACGATAAAGTCCACGGGACACTCAATGATTACCTTGGGAAAGATATCCGCTATCAGCCGGACGGCCGGTTGGCTTCGAGAAGGGACCACATGACCAGCGATTTTCCCGGTACCAGTGCATGATTGCATCGATTTCAGGCCATCCACGATATCGTCTTCGTGAAACATGATATCAGTAATATGGAGTTCCTCGAAATAACAGGTGTCATACTTTTCGTCATATAACTTGAGAAGGCAGTGCATCGTATAGCGCATATCGAGGATGGTGCCGTCGATATCATACAGTACCAGCAATTTGTCATCCGGATAATGGTTGCGCTGGCATTCGTAATGCCGCGCGAGATAATACATCCAGTTTTTCATGGTCACCTCCGACATCTTCAACCCGATGACTCAGGACGGAAACTGGCGACCAATTACTACATAACCGTTTAATCGTGTTAAATTTTCATGACAAAAAGATGAAAGGACGAAGAAACCGGAATAGAGACAGGTTATCCGGTTTTGCCGGGTTTCTTTCCCGCCAGCAATGATAATGCGTGATGATAAAACTCAGGCAACAGGGTACACACAAGCAACGCAACACATACATTCAATATCGCAACAGCCAGGAATATCTCCGTGATGGAAACATTCATGCTGATGAGGCCGATAGTCAGCAGGGCTGATACAACCATGAAAAGGGCATTCAGGATATTGTTGGCGGCAATAATACGCGAGCGCCGGCTCGGTTCGGATCGGTTCTGTACCAGTGCATACAGGGGCACGATATACAGACCACCGAAAAATCCTATCAGGGTCAGGTCGGCCAGTACGCGCCAGTTGACCGGTTGCTCCAGGAAAAGCGCTGCCGAGAGGACTGAAGTCTCCGGATCGATCGCGACAACAGGCATGCCGACATAAAACAGGTCAAATGCAAACAGGCTCAAACCCGCGGCACCCAGCGGTACCAGTCCCACCTCGATGGTCCTCCTGGAAAACTTTTCACACAATAGCGATCCGGTCCCGATACCTACCGAGAATGCGGTCAACAGGATCGTGGTAACGTGTTCGTTCCCCCGCAAAACATCGCGCGTGTAGGTCGGAATCAGTGACAAAAAAGTCGCGCCGTAAAACCAAAACCATGAGATTGCGATGATAGACCAGAAAACCGTGCGATTGTCCCGGGCATAAGCCAGTATGCGCACAGTTTCGCGAAAGATGTTCCAGTGAATCGACAGCACCGCGTCCGCCGGACGGGCCTGTGGGATCCCACGACTCGCCAGCCATCCGGTAGTAGCCACCAGCAATACGACCAACGACACGTACCACACGCCGCCCGGTTTCATGGCGATCAATATGCCTCCGACGATCGTGCCGAGCAGTATCGCCAGGTAGGTTCCCATCTGTATCAGGCCGTTACCGCCGGTCAGTTCTGATTCATCCAGGTGTTGCGGCAGGATGCCGTACTTCAGTGGCCCGAATAATGTTGATTGTGTTCCCATCAGGAACAACACCGCCATCAACATGTAGACATTGGCGGAAAGAAAACCGGCGGTCGCCAGCATCATGATACAAATCTCAGCGATCTTTATTCGCCGGATTAGCATCGACTTTTCAAACTTGTCGGCAAGTTGTCCCGCAATAGCGGAAAACAGAAAAAAAGGCAGGATAAATAACCCGGCAGCGATGATGACGAGTATGCTACTATTTACTGTAGTTTGGTCTGCCAGGCTGAATGCAATCAGGATTACCAGCGCGTTCTTGAAAATATTATCGTTCAGTGCGCCCAGGAACTGGGTGACGAACAACGGGGCAAAGCGGCCTGTCTTGAGCAGATTGAATTGATTCATGAAGGTTCGCTTCCACTACAGATTATTTCTGTGCACAGCATACAGAGTTGGACCCCGTAAATGGAGTAAAAGATGACAATCATTACCAATGTCAATCTGCTGAAGAACCGCCGTACCAAGATCGTTGCAACCATTGGTCCCGCCAGCTGTAAACCGGCAATCATTAAACAGCTTATTCTCGCCGGTGTTAACGTGTTTCGCCTGAACATGTCGCACGGCGAACATGAATCCCACAGCACCGCGCATCAGCACATTCGTTCCATTTCAGACGAACTTGGCCTGCCCACGGCCATCCTGGTCGACCTGTGCGGCCCGAAGATCCGGACCGGCAAATTCCGTGATGGTAGCATCGAATTGATCGCTGACAGCAAGGTCACGGTTACCACGCGCGATGTAGTCGGTGAACCGGGTATCATTCCGTCACAATATGCCGCCCTGGCCAATGATGTCGGGAAAAACGATCGCATTCTTTTGAATGACGGCGCCATCGAACTCGTCGTGGACAAGGTTGCCGGCAGCGAGGTTGAATGCACCGTCGTGTATGGCGGTATCCTGAAAGATCACAAGGGTATCAACCTGCCGGGTGTCAATGTCTCCGCGCCCTCGCTCACGGACAAGGACCGCGAGGACGCCGGGTTTGCCATGGAACTGGGTATCGATTTTTTCGCCTTGTCTTTTGTCCGGCGTGCAGCGGACGTCCAGGACCTCAAGGATCTGATCAAAAAACACCGGCAGAAGGTCGCGGTTATCGCCAAGATTGAAAAACCGGAAGCATTGCAGGATGCGAGGGCCATCCTGGATACTTCGGACGGCATCATGGTGGCGCGGGGTGACCTGGGCGTAGAACTCAATCCGGAACAGGTGCCGGTTGCACAAAGCCAGTTGATCGATCTCGCCCGCTTGAAATTCAAACCGGTCATCGTGGCAACCCAGATGCTGGAATCCATGATCGAAAACGCCAGGCCGACACGGGCCGAAGTCACGGACATTTCACATGCCGTAACGCGCGGTACGGATGCAGTAATGTTGTCGGCGGAGACGGCGACCGGCGCCTACCCCGTGGAAGCCGTGAAGATGATGGACCGGATTGCCCGGCACACGGAATCCTATCTCTGGAACAAGGGTACGTATGAATTACAGAAGCCCCGCTCGGAGAAGGCGGTATCGATCTGGGACGCCATGTCCGACGTGACGGCCGACCTGGCAAGCGATCTCAAGGTCCGCGCAATCCTGGTGATCTCGCAAAGCGGGATGACGGCGGCGACTATCAGCTCAGCCAGGCCCGATGCGCCGGTGGTAGCCATCACCGGCCACCCCTCGACATGCCGGTACATGTCACTCTTCTGGAGCGTCATTCCCGTCCTCGAGGATGACGCCGGCTCAACCAACCCGAACAAGCTCGCCCGGCGCGTGGCGCAGGAACTCAAACTCGCGGACAAGGAAGACAAGATACTGCTGGTAAGGGGATTTCACAGTAAGCCGGAAAGGAATACGCCGTCCGTCACTGTACTCTCAGTCTGACGATTGAAAATACTGTGACGAGCTATAAGCCAAAAGTTACAAGTTACAAGAAATCGGGGGATGGTGATTAGATAACAGAAAGATATATCTTGTTACTTATAGCTTGTAACTTGTTACTTGCTTTAGGTGGACACCCTTTCCAGCAGTGTCGCAACCGGAACCGGTTTTTCTGTCTTCACTGTAATCTGAAAACGTTCCTTCGGGTCCGGTTCTTTTTCAATTGAGTATTCGGACCCGTCATAGAGTTTGGTGAGAAAATCTTTCACAGAGGGTTCGAGGGCGGCCCAGGTCTCATCCGTATTGGGTGCCTGCAACCGGTCATTGGCGAAAATCTGGATTTCATTCCCGGGAAAGCTGAGACGGCCCTTGATGACCCCGTCTTCTTCCAGCATCCGGCAGGCGGTCAGGGCATGTTTACTGACCGTCGCCAGCCTGTTCGTCATGTCGCCGGGCAGTTGATGTTTGCTGTAATAAACGAGCCCGCGCCGGTGTCCGGTTTCATCCACCGAAAAATTACCTTCATGGGCGACCAGTACGATGCCCGGCCCGGCGTGAACATGGCTGTAATCGGCCGCGTCGATCAGTAACAGGTCGAGCGCCCCGTTCTGGATCCAGCGATGGAATACCGGGATAAACTCGATCAGCTCGACCGTGCTGCCCTCTTCGGCAAGGAATTTAATGCCGACCTTGTGCAAGTCCATTTGTCGACCCCTATGCGCCGGTGGCCGCTGGACGTTTGCGGATATCGTTGACAACGGCGGCCTGTTGTTCCTGCAGTTTCAGGTTGCAGGCGTGCACTGCCTCGATAAACAACTGGGTTTCCTCGATCAGGTGCCGTGCATTGTCGCGGTTGAATGTCCGGTCCGTATCCTCGTGCCGGTTGAACAGGTATTCGGCAAATTTTCCGCCGGCATACTTGTCCTTGAAAATTCCCGTGTCGTAAAAACGTTTTTTGAATTCATTCACGATCTGGTTTGGGTCGTCCTTGATGTCCTGAAATTCCAGTCGGACGAGACCTTTTGCGGCCTGTAACATGGCCTTGTAGGCGCGCTCATCCGCTTTCTGAAATGCGCCGTCATCGAATTCCAGTTGCGCATCGAAGTATTCCCGTTCCGCGGCCTGCAGGTCGAAATCGATCATGGAAACAACTTCTCCGGCACATTCACCGGTGCCGATATCGCTCACGGTAAATTCACGCGGATCACGCCAGTCGGAATAGTAACTCCGGTCGATATCATACGGCGGTACAGTGGCCAGCTTGTCCACCAGCTTTTTCAGTTCCTTCTTGCCCACGCGCTGGATGTAAGACTGGAACCGTTCGTTGTTCTCGCGTTCCTGCAGATATTTTTCGGTAACCTGGTCGATGAAATCCGGCACGCGTTTGGACGGGATGGCACCGATGGTCAAACCGTAGGAACCGGCGTTCTCGGACCACTGCCCACCGAGCACCACGCGGAAATGCGGCACGGTGGTACCGCCGACCTTGCGGCTGACGCCGTAGAAACCGAGATCAGCAAGGTGGTGCTGGCCGCAGGAATTGAAGCAGCCGCTGATCTTGATATGCAATCCCTTGATGGCCGTGTCCAGGTTCAGGTACTTCGAACCCAGCCGCTCGCGCAGTTCGCTCGCCAGTCCCCGTGACGAGGCGATGCCCAGCTTGCAGGTATCGGTACCGGGACAGGCCGTCACGTCGACGATGGTGCCCGCGCCGGGTTCATGCAGATCGATACGTTTGAGTTCCTCGTAAAGCGCCGGCAAATCGGACTCGCTCACCCAGCGCAGGACAATGTTCTGTTCCACCGTGGTACGCACGCTGTCACCGACAAACCTGCGGGCGATGTCCGCCAGTTGCCGGAACTGCCAGGATGTAATATCGCCCATCGGCAGCGTGACCGTGGCAACAGCGTAGCCGTCCTGCTTTTGCCGGTAGACGTTTGTCGCCCGCCAGGTCTCGAATTCCGCGTCGCTGACACCGGCGTTCATACTGCCGGCATTCTTCAATGGCTTTTCATTGTAATCAGGCAATTCTTTCAGGTAATCCGTCCATGCATCGTCGTGCGGCATCACCTTGCGTTCTTCCAGCACCATCTCGCGGAATTTGTCGATACCGAGTTTGTCGACCAGGAACTTGATACGCGCCCGGCCGCGGTTACGCTTTTCACCGTGGCGCGCGAATATCCGGGAGATCGCCTGCGCCATCGGCAATATTTCCTCTTCCGGGACGAATTCATCGAATACCTTGGCGTCGTAAGGAACGGCACCGAGGCCGCCGCCGACGACCATTTCGAAGCCGCGTTTTATTTCGCCGTTGGTCTCTTTCACACGGGCGATATAACCGAGGTCATGCATGTTGGTCAGGCCGCAGGCATTGTGCTTGCAACCGGAGAACGCCACCTTGAACTTGCGTCCGAAGTCCTGCACGTCGGGATGACCCAGGAGGAACTGCATGCAGGCCCTGGCATAAGGTGTTACATCGAAAGATTCCTCGTGGCAGACACCGGCAATCGGGCAGGCGGTCACGTTGCGAACGGAATTACCGCAGGCCTCGCGCGTGGTAATACCGACGGCGGCCAGCCGGCGCATAAGATCCGGCGTGTCATCAATGTGCACGTAATGTAACTGGATATCCTGGCGCGTGGTGACATGACTGATGGCATCGGAATATTCCTCGGCGAGATCGGCCAGCACGTCCATTTGTTCCGGCGTCATGCCGCCAAATGGTATCTTGATCCGCTGCATGCCGGGGGCGTCCCACATTGTCTCCGGTCCCTTGGTCTTGTCCGCGGACGGAAAATCCAGGGTCCGCTGTTCCACGCCGTCGTGCCGTTGGCCATTGTCGTAACGCTGACCGTAGACACCACGACGCAGCCGCGTTTCGGCGAATAATTTATCGTCGACCTTGCCCTGGTGCTTCAACTGAATCTGGGATTCAAAGACGTCGATTTCCTCGCCAAGGGCGGCCGGCATTCTGTCTGCAAGTTGTGCTTTCCAGGTTGTCATAGTGCCTAGTTTATATTGCGGTTCAGGTTGGATTTAAAGGGGCTGAAAAGATAACAGCTAATGCTTATTCAGAAAAGCGCTAAATATCACCGATTCTATATTATTTAGTTATTTACTATGAACCGATGATTATTATTCCAGCGCCATGGCCGGGGTCGTCAATTCTCGGCCTCCACCGGTTTATAGGCCTCCATCAATTCCTTTTGCGTGCGTGCCGGTACCGGGTCGTAGTGCGACAGGCTGATCGAATAGGAGCCGCTGCCGCCGGTGATTGCCTTCAGCTGGGACTGGTATTGGTCGAGTTCACACAAGGGGACCTGGCCGGTAATGCTTGTCATATCGCCCGAACCGGGGTTGGTATTGGTGATCCGGCCACGTTTGCCGGACAGGTCAGCGGTGATGTCGCCGATACAACCGCTGGGTGCGGTGATATTGATATCCACGATCGGTTCGAGCACCACCGGCCGCGCCTTACGGATAGCGGCGAGGAACGCCTTCTTGCCCGCCGAGATGAATGCCACCTCCTTCGAGTCAACGGAATGGTGCTTGCCGTCGTAGACCTCGACCCGGATATCCTGCATGGGGTAGCCGGCGATGGCGCCTTCGTCCAGTGCCTGCCGGATGCCTTTCTCGACCGCGGGAATGAACTGTTTGGGGATGACACCGCCGACGATACTGTCGACGAACTCGAAGCCCGTGCCCCGCGGCAATGGTTCGATGCGTAAAAAGACCTCGCCGAACTGACCGGCGCCGCCGGTCTGTTTTTTATGCCGGAAATGACCCTCGGCCTTCGCGGTGATGGTTTCCTTGTAGGCAATTCGCGGCGGGCGCGTCTCGACCTCGACATTATATACGGACTTCAGTTTCTCCAGCATGATGCGCAGATGCAACTCGCCCTGGCCGCGAATAACTGTTTCATTCAGGGTGGCGTTATGCTCGACCTGGAAACTCGGGTCCTCGGCCTGCAACTTGTGCAGGGCGTCCGAGATCTTCTGTTCATCGCCGCGGCTCTTCACCTCGATGGCGAGACCGAACATCGGTGCGGGGAATTCAACCGACCGGGCATGAATATGGTCCTCGTCGTGAGAATCGTGCAACACGTCGTCAAAATTGATCTCTTCAACCTTGGTCACGGCACAGATGTCGCCCGGGATCCCGGCATGTGCCTCGCTGTGGTCCTTGCCCTGTAACTTGAGCAGGTGCCCGACCTTGAAAGGCTTGCGGGCATCACCGATATACAACTGGCTGTCGCGTGTAATCCGGCCCTGGTGCACGCGGAACACTCCCAGCTTGCCAACGAAGGGGTCGATACTGACCTTGAAAACATGCGCCAGCGCGTGGGCGTCCGCGTCCGGCAAAATGGTAATCGGTTTGGCGTCCTTGCCTTCCTCCTTGTAAAACTGTGTCGGCTTGCCCTCGTTCGGGTTGGGCATGAGTCGTGCGAATATCTCCAGCAGTTCACTGATCCCCGCCCCCGTCAGTGCCGAGGTAAAACACACCGGAACGAGATGGTCTTCACGCAACGCCTTCTCGAACGGGTCATGCAATTGCTCCGGGCTGAGCGCTTCGCCCTGTTCGAGGTAGAGTTCCATGAGTTTCTCGTCCAGTTCAACCACCTGGTCCACGATTTGTGTGTGCGCATCCGGCACGGATGAAAAATCCGTGTTGTCACCGTCGGGTTTGAAGAAACAATCGATAACCTTGCCACCGTTGTCCGCCGGCAGGTTGATAGGCAGGCATTCACTGCCGAATTCCTCCTGTACCTGGTTCAACAGGCTTTCCAGGTTGACTCCTTCGGCATCGATCCTGTTTATGATTATCAGCCGATCGAGCTCCCTGTCGCGCGCCACCTCCATCATCTTGCGCGTGATCATTTCGATTCCGGTCTGGGCGTTGATAACAACGGCACAGGTCTCGACCGCGGGAAGCACAGCGAGAGAGCGACCGATAAAATCCGGGTAGCCGGGTGTATCGATCAGGTTGATGTGGCCGCCATGGTAATCCATGCTGACGATGGCGGAATCGAGAGAGTGTTGATGCTCTTTTTCCAGGTCGTCGAAATCACTGACCGTACTGCCCCGCTCGATACTGCCCATGCTTCCAATCACTCCGGCCCCCTGCAAAAGCGCCTCAACCAGCATGGTTTTACCGGAACTGCTATGCCCGACGAGTGCGATGTTACGAATGTCCTCGGTGGTATAGCTGGCCATTTCGTGCCCCCTTCATTTTTTATTATGTAGCGGTTTTTCAGCCGTTTTCCTAAAGCATAGTGAACCGGGACGGCTTAGGAAAGCAAAAATTTTATTATTACGCGACATTCTGCACTTTTAACTTTTAACTTTTTACTTGCCACTCCGTCAGGACAGGTGCTGTCTTGACAGATAATCATGGGTGAGCATTTCCTGCAGGCGGCTCACCGTCCGTTCGAATTTCCCGGCCAGCTTCCTGCCGGTATATAGTTCCTCCGGGCGGGACTCGGCGGTAAGTACAAGCTTCACGTTCCTGTCGTAAAATTCGTCGACCAGGGTCATGAAGCGTTTGGCCCGGTCATTGTCATCCTCGGTAAATACCGGGACATTTGAAATCAGCACCGTCTGGTATTCCCGCGCCAGTTCGATGTAATCGGCCGGCCCGCGCGGCCCGTCGCAGATTTCGCTGAATTCGAACCACACGACGCCATCTCCATGCAGGACTGTTTTTATCGGCCGGCCCTCGATCTCGAGTTCAACATTTGACTCGCCTTCATCCGGGGCGATGTGTGTAAAATTTTTCCGCAACATGTCTTCGCTCGCTGTGTCCAGGGGTGAGTGATAGATTTCCGCCTTGTCCAGGTACCGCAGCCGGTAATCCGTGCCGGAGTCTACCTGCAATACCGTGGTATTTTCTTTCAGCAGTTCAATCGCCGGCAGGAAGCGGTCGCGTTGCAAACCGTCCCGGTAAAGTTCATCCGGGGCCTCGTTCGATGTTGTCACGAGCGTGACCCCCCGTGAAAACAGCGCCTTTAACAAACCGCCCAGCAACATGGCATCGGTAATGTCCGTGACGTGGAACTCATCCAGGCATAACACCCGGGTATCCTTTACCAGGTCATCGGCAATGTATTGCAGCGGGTCCTCGCAATCATCCAGTTGCTTCAGTTTCCGGTGAATCATCTGCATGAAGCGGTGAAAATGAACACGGCGCTTTTCCGGAAACGGGAGACAGTCATAAAACACATCGACTAAATACGTCTTGCCGCGGCCGACACCACCCCAGAAATACAGCCCTTTTACCGGTTGTTCCCCGTTTCCGGGCAACAGTGATTTGATACGGTAAAACAATCCGCCACTTCCCTCGTACTTTCTGACCAGCGTTTCGAACAGTGTCTGCGTATGGCGGACGGCCTCCCTCTGCGCGGGATCGGCCACAAAGTCTTCACGCTGTAAATCAGCCTGGTATCTTTCTTTCGGGGTCATCGGAATTTTTGATTATTTAATGTATCAGGGCCTGATTTCGGCATTCTATCTTCAACGACACATTAAATAGTATCATCGGGACGTATGTTACTCGCACTCATCCTTGTAATCCTGGTTATTCTGCTCTTCGGTCCCCAGGTCTGGGCCAATTATGTCCTCAAGCGCTACAGCACTGACATCGATGACATGCCGGGTACGGGCGGTGAACTGGCGGAACACCTCGTTAACCGGTTTGAACTCGACGATATTAATGTCGAGATAACCGAAAATGAAGGTGATCATTACAATCCCGAGGAGAAAACAATCCGCCTGGTGGAACCGATCCACAAAGGCAAATCATTGACCGCGATCGTGGTGGCAGCACACGAAGTCGGTCATGCCCTGCAACAAAAATATGGTTACCGCCCTTTCCTCCTGCGCTGGCGCATGGCGAGGTATGTCGCAGTTGCCGAGAAAGTGGCTTCGGCGATACTGATCGTGTTCCCGTTTGCCGCCATGTTGACAAGGATGCCGGTTATCGGTGCCTTCATGTTGATGATCGGCGTCGGGATCATGCTGCTGCCGGTCATCTTTCACCTGGTCACCCTGCCGGTCGAGTGGGACGCCAGCTTTGGCCGGGCGCTGCCCATATTGACAAAAGGTAACTACATTCCGGATTCCGCGGTGCCGATCGCGAAGAAAATACTGACCGCCGCCGCCCTGACCTATGTTGCGGCGTCACTGGCCAGCGTGCTGAATTTCTATCGCTGGATAGCGATACTGAGACGGTAGAACGGTGCCTGGTATCTGGTAAAACCAGTAACAAGTCACAAGCTATAAGTAAAAAGACTTAGTCCTCAGTCCTCAAATAATTGCAATTGTGCAGTCTGTTTTAACGGTGGTTTAAATCGTGTCGTGTCCAGGCTGACATACTCCCTGTTAAGGCCCAGTCTTTTACAGGTCTTGTTAAAGCGCTTGTTAATAATGTCAGCATAGACCCCCTCGCCGCGCATCCGGGATTTGAAACGTGGATCGTTTTCACGACCACAGCGAATATCCCTGACCAGGTTCATCACATGCTCCGCTTTGAGAGGATAATGATTTTCCAGCCACTCCCTGAATAAATGCTTTATTTCATGCGGCAAGCGCAACATGACGTAACCGGCATTCTGCACTCCGGTTGCTGCGGCCTTATCAAGGATTGTTTCCATCTCGGTATCGTTCAGCACCGGGATCACAGGCGCGAACATGACCCCGGTCGGGATGCCGGTATCATGCAAATGCTTCAATGTTACCAGCCGTTTTTCCGGTGCCGTGGCGCGCGGTTCCAGCTTGCGGACAAGTGAATGATCCAGCGTGGTAACCGAAACGAATACCTGCACCAGGTTTTTCTCCGCCATTGGTGCCAGCAGGTCGATATCACGTTCAACTCCCCAGGACTTGGTCACGATCGTTAATGGATGATCGCATTCTGCCAGTACCTCGATGATCTGACGGGTGATCCGCCAGTCCCGTTCGATCGGTTGATAGGGATCGGTGTTACTGCCGAGTGCGATCGGCGTGCAATGGTAACCGGGTTTCGCCAGTTCCCGGCGTAACAGTTCAGGCGCATCTGGTTTGGCAAACAGTTTCGACTCGAAGTCGATTCCCGGTGACAGGTCCATATAAGCATGGGCGGGACGGGCGTAACAATAGACACATCCGTGTTCACAGCCACGGTAAGGATTGATGGAGGCTTCGAACGGGATATCCGGTGAATTGTTCCGGTTGATGATTGTACGGGATCTTTCCACGGTGACCGTTGTTCGGATGGGCGGAGATTCGACCGGGTCACCCCAGCCATCATCGAAAGATCCACGCTGATATTCCAGGTAACGCGCATCTACAGCGTTCGACGTGCCGCGTCCCTTGACGGGCAGACTGTTTTTAATGCTGTTTCCCATCAGTGGCGATTTGTTTCAGTTCCACCTCGTCGTCAGCCTGGTCGGAAAGTTCAGAGCGGATTTTCTTGCCGGTGTCGAGACCGAGCTTGCGGATATCTTCCGCACGTTTCACGAGGTTTCCCTTGCCGGCGGTAAGTCGCTTGTGTGCCGTGTCATATGAATCCTGTGCCTTTTCCAGCTTGTCTCCAATATCCTCAAGGGCATCAACAAACAGAACGAACTTGTCATACATATCACCCGCTCTTTTGGCAATCTCCTGGGCATTACGGTTCTGGTATTCATATCGCCACATGTTATGGATAATCTGCAGGTTCATGGTTAATGTTGACGGGCTCACCAGGAATATACCGTTCCTGAATGCCTCCTGGAAAAGCGTATCGTCATGTTCGAATGCCAACATCAGGGCCGGCTCAACTGGCACGAACATAAGCACCATGTCGAGTGAATTGATCTTCACCAGGTCAGCATAACTTTTACCTTTCAGCCCGGATACATGATTCCGGATGGACGCCAGGTGTTCCGACAGCGCTCTCTGTCGCTCGACATCATCCTCGGCCGAGCAATAGCGTTCGTAGGCATTCAGGGAAACCTTGGAATCAATCACAACATCCTTGTTGTCCGGCAGGTGCACCACAACGTCCGGGTAATATAACCTGCCGTCTTCAGCTCGATAACTGCCCTGTGCTTCATACTCGCGCCCGTTTTTAAGACCGGAATCCTCCAGGACCTTTTCCAGGATCACTTCACCCCAGTTGCCACGCTTCT
>DATIPP010000213.1:0-23676 GCA_035471825.1 Gammaproteobacteria bacterium | reverse complement strand
CAGCACGACCGACAACGCCAGTCCCCCACGGACACGACCGAAAAGCTGGCCCATGGTTTCGAGCAGGTCTTCCGCCAGTCCCGACTTGTCCAGCACGACACCCATAAATATGAACAGGGGGACCGCCAGCAAGGTGAAGTTGGTCATGATGCCCCAGATGCGCAGGGGCAACAGGTCAAAAAAACCGGTCCCGAGAAAAATACTGCCGAACAGGAAACCGACGGATCCGAGGGTAAAGGCTACGGGATATCCCAGCAGTAACAGGACCATCAACAACGCGAACATGACAATCACCCAGGTTGTCATTTGTCCTGCTCCTGCAATGCCACCATGTTTTTCAATACATCGGCGATGCCCTGCAACAGCAGGAGAAAAAAACCGGCCGGGATGGCGGCTTTCAGGACCCAGCGATACGGCAGGCCGCCCGGGTCGGGAGAACCTTCGGCGTGAATAAAGGCCTGTTGAACAAACGGCCAGGAACTGATGATGATCAGCAGGCAAAAGGGGATCAGGAAAAACAGCCCGCCCAGGATATTCACCCAGGCCCGACGTCGAACATTCATGAAACTGCCGTGATAAAAGAGATCAAGGCGCACGTGATCATCATGCTTGAAGGTATAAGCCGCACTGATAAGAAAAATGAGAGCAAACAGGTGCCATTCGAGTTCCTGCAGGGCGACGGATCCGCTCTGGAACAGGTAGCGCATGGTAACGTCGTAACCGACCAGCAACACCAGTGCGAGGATCAGCCATGCGACCAAACGACCACTGATCTCACTGAGAGATTCCAGCTTGCCGGAGAGACGTTTCAGGTAAGGGAAAATGGAGCTGGTTCTGTTCATTATTATGCGTTCTCTTCAGAACGGGCCAGTGTAAGACAAGTATTCCCGCAGCAGAAGCAGTGTCAGGGCAATAGTGGGTCCGCACTATCGGAATAAAATTTTATACACAAGCCCTGTTTGTTGATTGTTGATGGGTCAACAATCAACAGGCTTGGTTTCTATTCACCGGTATACAATTTAACATGTTGATTTATAAGTAATAATAATATGAATTCGGGCATTGTTCGGGAATGAATTTATTGCAGTGCATCATAATGTAATCCTGCCGACAAAATTTAATCACAGAGTTATTCACAACCCTGCAGAGTGAATTAACTGCTGGTGATAAAGGTTTGCCAGAACAGCAAAATCGGCGATCGAGAGTTCCTCGGCCCGGGCGCCGGGATTGATTCCCCGGGACTCGATCTCGTCCGCAGTCAATAAACCTTTCAGAGAATTACGCAGGGTTTTCCGCCGCTGGCTGAAGGACTGCCGGACTACTTCGCTGAAAGTCTGAAGGTCCTCGATCCCGCACAGGGGTTTATTCAGTGGCAGGAGCCTGAAGACAGCGGATTTGACCCGGGGCGGCGGAGTGAATGATTGCGGATCCACGGTAAAAAGTTTTTCCACCTCACATCGCGACTGCACCATGACGCTTAAACGGCCATAGGCTTTTTTACCGGGAATGGCATTGAGACGATCCACGACTTCCGATTGCAACATTAAAACCATGTCCCTGATGCACTCGAGAGAATCCAGTAAATGAAACAACAGCGGTGTCGAGATGTTGTATGGCAGGTTGCCGACGATACGCAGCGGGCCCGGGATGGAATGAAAATCAAACAACAGTGCGTCCTGGCAATGGACCTGGAAAGGTTTCTTGTCGGCGAATCGCTGCGGCAGTAACTGTGCCAGGTCGCGATCTTTTTCTATGACGTGTAATGTTGCCGGGCTTTCCAGCAAGGGTCCTGTCAACGCCCCTTCACCCGGTCCGATCTCGATTAGGGTTTCTCCCGTCTTTGGCGCAATGGCGGCGACAATGCGATTAATGACGTCCTCGTCATGCAGGAAGTGTTGCCCGAACCGTTTGCGCGGTCTGTGGCCGGAAGTCACTGACTTGTCTGGGCCGCCCGTGGCGGTGGCACTGCGCTTTCTGTCCCGGCGGCGGTATTTGCCATGTCGATGGCGCACCGGATGGCGGCCAGCAAACTGGAATGCTTTGCCTTGCCCGATCCCGCAAGTGACAAGGCAGTGCCGTGATCGACGGAAGTCCGGATCACGGGAAGCCCGAGTGTGATATTGACTGTTTCACCGAAGCCACTCGCTTTCAGGGGGGGCAGGCCCTGGTCGTGGTACATGCTGACAATAACGTCGGTTTCCTGCAGGGAGGCGGGCGTGAAAGCGGTATCCGCCGGAACCGGCCCGGTCAGGCGGATGCCCTCGCCTTGAAGTTTTTGCATAACGGGTATGATGACTTCTATTTCTTCCCGCCCGAGGTGCCCTTCTTCGCCGGCATGCGGATTGAGTCCGCACACCAGAAGCCGCGGGTGCTCAATCCCGAAGCGAACTTCCAGGTCGGCCGCAACGGTGCGTAATACGGTCTCCAGTCGTTCCCTCGTAATCTGTTTGCTGACTTCGGCCAGCGGCAGATGGGTCGTCACCAGGGCGACCCGCAATTCTCCGTTTGCCAGCATCATTACCGGGTGGCCCTCACGGCAGACCTGGTGCAGAAACTCGGTATGTCCCGTGAACGGAATCCCTGCCTGATTGATCACGGATTTCTGTACCGGTGCCGTTACCATGGCGTCGAATGTACCGTTCAGGCAACCATTGCAGGCAGTACGTAATGTTTCCAGTATATATGATGCATTGTCAGGATGCGGTACACCGGGATTGCCCGCCATGGCATGCAGCGCGGGAAGTATTTTCAGTTTACCGGGTTCGTGGCATTCGATGGATTCTTCGGGAGAGAACTGGCTGAATTCGACAGGTATTCCAAGCATTGCCGCACGTTGTTCCAGCAATCCCGGATCGGCGATAACGATCAACTCCGCATCAAGGCGTTCCCGTGCCGATGCCAGCACGATATCGGGTCCGATCCCGGCCGGTTCTCCCGGTGTGATCGCGATGCGTGGGAGAGGCGTATTAATAGTCATCTATGCGGTACTCCACATAGGCTTCGCTGCGTAAATCGCGCAACCAGTTCTGGTGGGCATCTTCCATCTTCCGCTCGCGGATAGCCTGGCGTGCCTTGGACCGCCTGAGTTCTTCGCTGTTATCGTATTCGCGCCGTTCAAGTACCTGGACGATGTGCCAGCCGAACTGGGTCTCGAACGGTTCACTGACCTCGCCCGGTTGCAGCGCGTCCATCTTTTCCTCGAACTTGGGCACGAGGTCGCCCGGTGTGATCCAGCCAAGACTGCCGCCTTCGGCGGCGCTGACCGTGTCCTCTGAATGCGCCTGGGCCAACGCGGCGAAATCATCACCGCCTTCGATACGGGTCTTTAACTGTCGGAGCCGGATCCGGATGTCTTCTTCCGTGGCCAGTTCATTCGGTTTCAGCAGAATGTGCCGGGCTTTCGTTTGTTGCACGATGTTTTTTTCACTGCTGCGGAAATCGGTCAGTTCGATGATATGGAATCCGCTCGGGCTCTGAATCAGTTCGCTGATTTCGCCTTTTTCCATGTCGTCGACATATTCCGTGAACAGGGTGGGTATCTCATTGTGCTTTCGCCAGCCCAGTTTACCTCCTTCCAGGGCCTGCTGGCCGTCCGAGATGGAAGCCGCCATTTCGGCGAAATCACGGCCGGCCTTCAGGTCCTCCAGTACCTTGTTGGCCACCAGCCGCGTCTGTTCGACTTCGGCCTCGCCGGCATTGGGCGGCGTGGCAATGAGAATGTGCGAAATCAGGTATTCATTTTCCACGGTACCCTGAATCTCGACATTGGCAAGGTAGTTTTTGATTTCCCGGTCGGTAACGGAAATCTGGTTGTCAACCTGGCGTTGCCGCAGGCGGCTGATAATGATCTCGTTGCGGATGTCTTCCCGGAATTGTTCATAGTTGTAACCGTCGCTTTCCAGGATCTGCCGGAACTGCGACAGGGAGACATTGTTCTGTGCGGCAATATTGTTGATGGTTTTGTTCAGGGTTTCATCATCGACGCGGATACCGGTATTGGCCGCCATCTGTAACTGCAACTTGTTCATGATCAGGCGGTCCAGCACCTGTTTTTCCAGCGCCGATTGCGGCGGCAACGAGGTCCCGTTCTCCTGCAACTGGTTAACGACGGTGCGCAGCTTGGTTTCCAGTTCGCTTTCCATGATCACGTCGTCGTTGACGACCGCCACAATACGATCCAGCGGCACGTCGGCAGTGACCGTTCCGGGAAAAAGAATCAGGGTGATTGTGAGTCCTGCGGAAAAAATGCAGGAGAGAAGATACTTCAAGCTGTTAAAACCCACGTTTATATCCGGAGATATTCTCTTCCAGAAATTCTACAGTTTTTTCGCCGATGCCTGCCAGCCCCTTGAGCTCGAGCTGCAGGAAAACTCCTGTATTGTAGTCCCCGCTGCTGTCGGTAATAAAGCGCCGCGCCACGGCACGGAAACCCCAGCAGCAGCTCTCATATTCGAGACCAGCAAAAGCGTCGACAGTTCGCTCCTCCGGCAGGGAATAATCCCAGTTGCCGACCACGCGCCATTTATTGGTCAAGGGCCAGACGAAAGACATCTCCGTCTGCTCGATATCCGTCCGGGCGAATCCTGCGGATATGCTGTTGCTTGTGCGACGCTTGCGGTAACCGATATTGATTACCTTGTCGGGGCCGGGATTGTACTGGAGCGCGGTAACCAGCTGCTCCGTGCGGTCATTGTTGGGATCCCACTGCAGGGTGTTGCGGAAGCGCCAGTGTTCCAGGCTCAGTCCCACTTCGGCAACCAGGGGGGAGCTTGCTTCTTCCCGTTCCTGTAGTGTTGGCAGGTGTACTTCCCGGTCACGCAGGTAGTAGATCTGACCGAGACTGACATAACCTGCCTCGCGGCCGGTTCTGCCATCGATGAATCGCGAAGTGATGGCCACCGTCACCTGGTTGGCATCGCCCAGCCGGTCAGGGCCACTGAAGCGGTTTTCCCGGAACAGGGAATCGAAGGAAAAGTTATACAGGCCGGTGTCAAATATGGGCAGGTCTGTCTGGTCGTCGTGCGGGATATAGAGATAGTAGAGTCGTGGTTCCAGTGTGTGGATATACTCCCGGTTGAACAGCCTGCCTTGTCGTTCGAAGAAAAGCCCGCTGTCCAGGCTGACTATCGGTAACGTCCGGCTGGGACTTGGCTTGAATCCCCCCTCGTCGTTCAGACTGTACTGCGTATAGCGGACGCCCGCCTTGGGTATAAAAAATGAATAAGGTGTGTGGATTGGGTAACTGACCGAGGGATACAGGTCCACCCGCGCACCGTTTGTGTCATTGAAAAAGATATCGTTGTCGCCGCGATCGAAATAGGTGAATTCACTTTCCAGGCGGAGATTTATCCGGCGGTTACCCGTTATCGGGTACGCATTGAAAATGACCTGCGGCAGTCGTTTATACGGCCGCAGGTTGACCGGTATCGTGTTATCAACGGTCTGGTAATCCTGCACGCGGCCACGCAGGTTCCACCAGTTGCCACTGTAAAAAGCATCGGCACGACGTTCCAGATAGCGGGTACTGGTAACACCGATATTGTTACCGAAGTCCTCGAAGTACTGCTTGTCGGACACCCGGTTGTAAGTCATGAACACGCGGCCGGTATCCAGGAAATCCTGGCGGTGGGTGAAACTCAGGAAGCTTCGGTCCTCGTCTTCGAACTGTGAATCACTGGGCAGGAATTCAGCATTTAACTCACCCTCACCGCGGTCCAGCAGGTAACGGAACTGGCCCATGAGCATTAAACCGCTATCGCTCATCAGGCGCGGGGTAATGGTGGCGTCCTTGTCCGGCGCGATGTTCCAGTAGAACGGGGTCAATACCTCGACGCCATTCCGGTTGGTATTGCCAAAGCTCGGGATCAGGAAGCCTGTTTTTCGCTCCTTGCTGAGTGGAAACGAGATATACGGCGTATACAGGACGGGAATGTCCTTGATGTGCAGGAAAACATTTCTGGCGCTGCCCCAGTTTTCCTCGTGGTTCAGGTCAATCTTTTCGGCGGAAAAGCGCCAGAAATTGTCTTCCGGGTCGCAGGTAGTGTAGTCGACATTTTCCAGCTTTGTCTGTTTGCCGTACTGGTGAAACAGTTTGTCGGCATTCCCGCGGCCGCGGTTGTCCTTGATCATATAGTAGGCGTTTTCGAATTCACCGTTTTCCTGGTTGAATTCGATATGAGCCGATTCACCACTGAGGTAGATGGCATCATCCCAGTACTCGACATTCCCTTCCAGGTCGGCATCATTCTCAGCCTGATCAAAGGTAATGGTTTCGGCGCTGACCTGTTGCCTGTCCCGGGTGATCTCGACGTTGCCCCGAAGCACTGAAATCCCGCCTTCCTCCAGGTCGGCATCGTCGGCGGTCATGTGAATTTCACCCGGTTTGAGAGGAACAAATATCTCGGGGCGAGCGGGTATATTCAGTGTCTGCGGACATAACGGATGTTCCGCATCCACCTCAGCAGGTTGTTCTGCCCTCCCCGAAAGGCATGTCGCCAACAGCACGAGTGCCAGGAGATGCTTGTAAAAACTCCGTTTCAAGGTGCTTTAGTTATTTTGTTCTAGGTTGGCACGAGGAGATTAAAATCTCATAGAATGCCTTTATCTTCAAATTTTTATGGGAATCTTGAGATAGGTTCTAATATACAATAATCCCGATATGGCCAGACTGACCCGAAATGCACTGCGACTGATTAGCCTGATATTCTTGATTGGCGTGACCATCGCGCTGCTAATCGGATCGCGGCCCGACACCCAGGCGGAACTTCAGCCGCCGTCGCCTGCCCGGGTGACGATTGGCGAGGTTTCCCGCATGGATATCCGGCCGGTTACACGGGTGACCGGCAAGCTGCAGCCCGTAAGGCGGGCCAATCTGCGGTTTGAGGTTTCCGGTAATGTCGTGTTTCGCGCAGTCGAACCGGGCCAGACGGTGGCGGAAGGTGATCTGTTATTGCGGGTTGACGACGGTGATTTTGTCGATGCCGTTGCCGAGTCCCGGGCCAGGCTCTCCCTGGAACAGGACGCCGTGCGGCGCGACCGGGAATTGCTGGAGTTGATCCGGCAGAAGATCGTCATACAGCAACGCGAGGTTGATCGGCTCGAACGGCTGGGACAGGAGTCACTGGCATCGAAATCGAACTACGATGCCACGTTGCGCGAACTGATCCAGCTGGAAGAGGAAGAGGCGCGCCTGCAACACAGCGTTGCGACCGCCAATTCGCGCCTGCGGTCCATAGAAACGGTACTCAGCAAGGCAGAGCGGAATCTCGAACGGACAAAATTACGCGCGCCGTTTGCCGGTACGGTAAACAGCGTCACTCTGGAAATTGGTGACTACGTGGCCGCCGGTCAGATCGCTCTCGAACTGGTGAAACTGGATCAACTCGACGTCTCCCTTGAAACCACGGGGGAAATTGCCAACCAGTTACAACTCGGCCAGACAGTGGAAGTCACCGTCGACGGAAAGACCCGTCCCGGACGGCTGGTAGCCATTGCTCCCGATCCCAACCCGGCAACCCACACGCATGCCATCCGAGTCCGTGTCAGCGGCGATGATTTCAATGCCGGACAACTGGCCGACGTGGTCCTGCCGGGCAAAATCCTGGTAAACGTCGAGGTCGTGCCGGTATCGGCGGTCCTGCAGGAAGAAGGGAATGCCTTTCTTTTCGGTATCGAGGACAATCACCTGGTTCGCCAGACCGTCAGTTTGCGGGCCCGGCATAACGACTGGCAGGTCGTCGAAGGCGTGCATCCCGGCATGAAAATAGTCACCCGGGATGTCGCCGCGCTCACTGACGGGCAGGAAGTCTTTATCGAATAAGGTAAAACTGCAAGCCGTTATTTCCCGCCGGGACCACCCGGAATCAGGATTCAAACATCATGCCGATCATTCGTTTCTCCATTAATAACCCGCTCATCGTCAACCTGAGCCTGGTGATTATTTTGATCATGGGGGTTCTGGCCTGGCATTCCCTGCCGCAGGAGATTTTTCCGGTGGTGGACCTGGACATGGTCAGTATCGAGACGGAGTTTGAAGGCGCCTCCCCGGTCGAGGTCGAACAGCAGGTGACGCTGGCGATCGAGGAAGAATTCGATGGCATGCGGGATATTGATTACATCACCTCGACCAGCCGTGAAGGCCTTTCCGGTATCTATATCAAGCTGAAACCGGGTTCCAATGTCGACCAGTTCATGCGCGATGCGCGGACCGTACTCGATCGCATCGATGATCTCCCGGACATCGCCGAGGAACCGGAGCTGAACCGGATACGGGCCCGCTTTCCGGTCATCACCTTGACGCTCTACGGGGATATTTCGAAAGCCGAACTCTACGATCTCGCCGAACAGGTTCGCCGTCGCCTGTCCCAAATCGACGGCGTGGCCAGTGTCGGGGTTGCCGGTGACCGGGATTGGGAGATATGGGTTGAAATCGACCCGCATGTCCTGTCGGCGCTCGGTATCCCGCTTGAACTCATTATAAACGGCTTGCGGGAAAACCTGCGCGACCAGCCCGGTGGTTCCATTAAATCGAAGGAAGGGGACATCCGGCTTCGCGGCAAGGGCGTCGAACCGGACCCGGGCGCAATTGAGGATATCGTCCTGCGCGCAAACGACTCCGGCGGCCAGTTGCGCCTCGGCGAGATTGCCAGTGTTTCCCGGCGTTTCGAGGAGGCGGAGACTTATGCCAGGTTCAACGGCCAGCCTTCCGTTAACCTGACGGTGACCAAGACCGCCGATGCTTCAACGATCGAGGTTTCCGAGAAGGTGAAGGAACTGGCGCGGGAACTGCGGCGCGTCCTGCCCGCCAGCGTGCATTCCGGATACCACACGGACATGGCGAAATATGTCAAGACACGCCTGAACACGGTCAAATCGTCCGGCCTGGTCGGGCTGGTGCTGGTATTGCTGTCGCTTTACCTGCTGGTCAATATCCGGGTCGCGGGGATCACCTCGTTCGGCATCCCGGTATCGTTTCTCGTTGCCATCATCCTGCTGTTTTATTTCGGTTTCACCATCAACATGGTGTCGCTGTTCGCGTTTCTTATCGTCCTTGGGATGATCGTCGACGACGCCATCATCGTGACGGAGAATGTATACCGGCATATCGAGAACGGCATGGAACCCCTGGCGGCGGCCGAGCAGGGCGCGCGCGAGGTACTGTGGCCGGTCATCGTCTCGACGTTCACAACGATTGCGGCATTCCTGCCCATGTTTGCCATCGGCAGCACCCTGGGCGAATTTATCAAGGTCATCCCGGTCGTGGTTTGCTGTGCCCTGATGGGATCGTTGCTGGAGGCCTTTCTGGTTCTGCCGTCTCACGCCGGTCATCTTTTGTGCCGGGAAAAGCAGCAAAAGCGCCGGATCAACTGGCGCAAGCTGCTGGACAAGTACAGCGTCCTGTTGCGCTGGGCTGCGCACAATCGTTATTTCGTGACCGTGGCGAGTGTCGGTTTTCTCGCCATTACCCTGACCTGGGCCCAGACCCGGATGCACTTCCAGATGTTCGGCCAGGTCGAGATCGGCCAGTTCTTCGTGAATATCGAGGCGCCGAACACTTACAGCCTGGAAGATACCCTGGCGTTATCCACGACACTGGAAAAGGAAATCAAGGCAGTTATCAGCGAGGATGAACTGGACACATTATTAACCAATGTCGGCAGCAGCATGATCGATTTCAACCGGATCAAGAGGGGCAGCAACCTGTTGCAGTTCATTGTCGACCTGGAAAAGCCAAAACCACGCGGATTTATCGAACGCTGGGTCTCACCGCTCGTCAGTATGAATTTTGATAATAACGGTTCCCGGGAGCGGTCCGCCGACGAGATTATTAATGACGTGCGCGAGCGCATGGAACAAATCCCCGGTGTGCAACGCATGAGTATCCTCAAACCGGATGCCGGTCCGGCCGGCTCGGACATCGAGATGGGAGTTGTCAGTGACGATATCGAACTGCTTAAAAACAAGGCCGAAGAGATTACCGCCTACCTGAAACGGGTTCCCGGCGTAAAAGATGTGCAGCACGACCAGGAACCCGGCAAGATCGAATACAAGTATGAACTGAATGACAACGGCCGCCTGCTGGGACTGAACCAGTCACAACTTGCCAATGTCGTGCGCAGTGGTTTTCTCGGCAACGAGGTCGTGCATGTTACCTGGGATGACAAGCGGATCCCGGTGCGCGTTATCTATCCGCCCGGCATGCGTCACCAGTCTGCGAAATTCGCGAACCTTCCGATCGTTTTGCCAACAGGAGAAACAGTGTACCTGGAAGACGTGGCCGATATTACGGTAGGTCACGGGCTGAACCAGATCCGGCGGCGCGATTCGCAACGCATGGCCATGATTACGGCGGACGTAGATTCCAGGATGATAACGGCATCCGAAGTAACCGATCAGCTCGATCGGGAATTCAGGCCGCGAACGAATGATGCGAATTACCGCCTGTTGTATCTCGGCGAGAAAAAGGACGCGGAGGACTCATTCAAGGGCATGTTCCAGGCGCTGATCATTGCACATGCCGTCATCTTTTTCATGTTGACAGCATTGTTCAAGTCCTTGCTGGATCCGCTGGTGGTTATGTTCGCCATCCCGTTCGGTTTGATCGGGGTTATCATCGGCCACGTCATCTTCGGTTTTAACATCCAGTTTCTTTCGGCAGTGGGTGTACTGGCGCTGTCGGGTATCATCGTGAATGATTCCCTGATCCTGGTGGATTTCATCAAGCGGCTGCGCCGGGAAGGAAGCGACAGGATCGAAGCCGTGGTCGAGGCCGGGCGGGTCAGGGCGCGACCGATATTATTAACAACTGTCACGACTTTTCTTGGTGTCTCGCCGCTCATCTTTTTTGCCACCGGCCAGACGGCCTTCCTGTCGCCGATGGCGGTCAGCCTCGGTTTCGGACTGATATTTGCCACCGGTTTGATCCTGCTGGCCTTGCCCTGTTTTTACCTGATTGCCGATGACATCCGGTCCTGCTTCCTGAGCGACAGCGATGTGACTGCCGGGGAAATGCCGTGAGCGAAGTCCGGAGCATCCTGATCACCGGTTGTTCCTCCGGTATCGGCAGGCATGTGGCAGACGGGCTCAGGGAGCGGGGTTATCGGGTCTTTGCATCGGCAAGGCAACAAAAGGACGTTGAATCGCTCATCGATGAAGACTTCGAGGCGGTGCAACTTGATCTCGCCAATTCGGCCTCCATACAATCTGCTGTGGATCATGTCCTTGAAAAAACGGACGGCCGTTTGTATGCCTTGTTCAATAATGGCGCATACGGGCAGCCGGGTGCGATCGAGGACCTGTCCCGGGAAGTATTACGGGAACAGTTCGAATCGAATTTTTTCGGCGGTCACGAACTCACCTGCCGCGTACTGCCGTTGATGCGTCGGCAGGGCGAAGGACGCATTATCCAGAACAGTTCCGTGCTTGGTTTCGTGGCACTCCGTTATCGCGGTGCCTATAACGCCAGCAAGTTTGCCCTGGAAGGATTGACCGACACCCTGCGACTGGAGCTCAGCGGGACCGGGATCCATGTTGTCCTGATCGAGCCGGGTCCGATCGAAAGCCGGTTCCGCGAGAATGCATGGCTGGCTTACAGACGGAATATCGACAAGCGGGGCAGCGCCCATGAAAGTGCCTACGAAGCCATGGAAGAACGGCTGCAAGCCAGGGGACCGGTTGTACCTTTCACGCTGGGACCGGAAGCCGTCTTGAGCCGGGTGGTTCGCGCCCTGGAGAGCCGCCGTCCCCGTGCCCGCTATTACGTGACCTTGCCGACTTACCTGTTTGGGTTTCTGAAACGCGTCCTGCCGGGATCCATGCTCGACAAGATTCTGTACCGGATCTAGACAAGCCTGATAACGGGTGTGTCCGGATTTTGACGGTAAAGCGTGACGACGTTACCGATGCCCTGTACCCGTTCGGCGCCGGTACGATCGCAAATGGATTCAATAATGTTGTTGTGTTCATCCCGATCACCAGTGCGCAGTTTCACCTTTATCAACTCATGGTACAGTAATGCCGCCTCGATCTCCCCGAGAACATTGTCGGTCAAACCGTTCTGGCCGATCCAGACAACCGGTTTCAGCTTATGCGCCAGTGTGCGTAACTGTCTGTATTGTGATTTACTGAGTGCCATTTGCTTTCAGTTGCGATTGGTTGCCTGCCTGATACTGCTTTCATTGCCGACCGACCGGTGATTAATGACCCTGTTTCTTCCATTTCGCTTAGCTTCGTAGAGTGCCTTGTCGGCGTTTTCAATAAACTCGCGCGCCACGACCTCGATTTCTTCCCGTGATCGATCCGGAAGGAGTGTGTTGACACCAATCGATACCGTGAGACTGATTACTTGTGCGTCGTCCGTTTCGAACGGGGTGTTTTCAATCCGGCTGCGGATACGCTCGGCCACTTCAACGGAAGCAGCATTGTCTGACTGCAATAAAAGGACGATGAATTCCTCACCGCCGTAACGTGCGACGATGTCGATTGCCCGGACTTCCTTGCGTAGTATGCGGGCGATATGACGCAGGACCTGATCGCCCGCCTGGTGGCCGTAATTATCATTGATTTGCTTGAAGTGATCCGCATCCACAAACAGGCAGCTTATGGGATTGTTGTTTCGCTTGCTACGCGCGATTTCCTCCAGCAGGCGTTGATCGAAAAAATGCCGGTTGTTGACCTCGGTCAGCTTGTCCATGAGTCCGAGGTGCTTGAGTTGTTCACGGGACAGGTTGATCTCGATGCTGACGGCGATAATCGCCGCCAGGTGTTCCAGGAAATCGGTTGCCGTATTCTTTTGAAAACGCGAACGATCAAAGCTGCCCAGATTGAAACTGCCGATAAATTTTCCGTCCCGGATCAATGGCAACAGCCCGAGACTGGCAGGTTGCGAATCGCAATTGATAAAGAGAATGGCATGCTGTTGCGGTGAATAGTTGCACAGGATTGGTGCCGGAGAATTTCCATATAAAGTTGTCAGTGCCTTGTCCTGTGTCAGGAAAAGAATATCTTCCCGGATCGCCGGATCCATATCGGTTCTGTCGAGCAGAGTACGTATCTCGTATTCCCTGTCCACCAGTGCAAGTGTCACCAGGTCCCAGTCCAGTCTTTCCTTGTGATTGTGGAGGAGATTTTCCAGCAATTTTTCAAACGACCCGGAATTCATTAAAGCCAGTTCAAAAGCCTGGAATTTTTTCAGGGTCTGCTCGTTCCGGCGAGCCTCATTCAGCAGGGCTTCGAGCTTCCGGTTGAGTTTCGAGACCTTGTCGACAATTGCCACAGTATGGTGTTCTGCAGGATAAGACTTTCAGGGAGTCAGCTGTAAATACCGGTATATTGTACCACCGGAAATACCATTTCGAATGAAAGATGTGAAGTATTTGGGAACAGGCAGGGTTTGATATCTTCCACGAACCTCCTATACTGGGAAGAACACATACAGATACCACGGGATCCGGAATATTTATGATGAGCAAGCCCCTGACTTTAATCCTTTCACTATCACTGCTTTTCGTTGCCCCGGTTCATGCCGATAATACGGAACTCAAGGAAAAAATTTACGAGGCACGGGATGAATTAATCCAGACGGGTCAAAAAAACCGGGAATTGAAAGTCAAACTTGATCAACAGGAAGACATGATCACGGAACTCCGTGAAGAGCTGGAAAAACTGGAGCAGGAGATAGAAGAAGAGGGAGAGAGTTAACACTTCCGGCCGGACATGCCGTTTTTTTTACGCACCCATTATCGACGGTTAAATTTTCCTCCCGTTAAAAAGTTTATATCCTGCCTGCACACGATGCAAACCGGTTCAATCGGACTGTCCCGGCGCGCCCGCATCGTTGCAGATTGCAACATAAATACCGGTAATGGTTACTCAATGAAACATTAGTGAGTTTTGCCTGTCTTAAATAGGAAGGAAAAAACAGGAGATACTGATGTCCTATTATCACCCGGCCATATATTTTCTTCTTTCAATGATGTTGGTTCTGCCGGTTACCGTCTCGGCTAATGAGTTCGAATGTACCATCAAGAACGTATTAAGGTTGAATGAGACGGGTAATATCGTCAGGCATGACTGGGTAGCCAATTACCAGGACAGAAAGTTCACTGTTGAAAGGGAAACCGGCAGGGTATTGCGAACCACGGCATTGAAGCAACGACTGAGTAACTATAACAGGAAATCAATCCCGCATGTCGTGGATTACGGAGACAAGAACGGTTCCTTACAGGCAATAACCCTGTTTGAAGAAGATGGCAGTTACGCAGCATTGCAAATCGATAATCTGTCTAAAGGCAGCAATATGCCGTTTTTCTACCGGACCAATATAGGCATGATTCTTACCGGGTTATGCAATAATGCATGATGCAATGAAATAAATCCGCAGGAAATAACCAGACCAGGGAATGTCTGTGTCAGCCCACTTTGTGGGTTGCAACTCCCGATTTGTAAAAAACAAAAGAAAAGGCCTCCACAGGGGAGACCTTTTGTTTTTAATGGTGGAGGCGGTGGGAGTTGAACCCACGTCCGTAAGTCTTCCACCTTCGGATCTACATGCTTAGCCGATCTATTCGTTTAACCGTTTGCCACCCGAACGGCAGGGAAAACAAACGGCGAGTTCAGTCAAGTTTTAACGAATCGATCCTGAACAAATCTCATCGCGATCTTGTGTGAGTCGACGCCTGGATCTGAGTGCACAAGCACACGTCAGGCAGACGGCACTCTACTGGTGTTTAGGCAGCGAGTGCGTAGTTGTCGTCGTTGGCAACTATTTTGATTTGCAGCTGGATTAACGAGGTTATCTGCTCCTCGGCATGCACCTCCGGTTTCATGACCCACGTCGAAGCCAAATACGCCCCCGGAGTTGTAAATCATACTTTAACCATCTGATTTTCAGTATATATCATTAGACAGACCACCGGAAGATTTGTTCAGGCTCGTATTCTCAATCCTCTTTCCCATTTATTTCCCGTAGTGTGTAGTTGCATTGGTTTGATCCAAATCAAACAGGTTCAACAGGTTAGTGACTATATTATCAATCAGGGACAACTCCGGGAACCCGGAAGGAGTTGGAGAAAGTGAACACACTCACCATTGTTATCATTTTGGCGTTGATATTGACGGTTGCTGTACTGTTTACGGGTATTGGTTCCATGGGGCATGGCGGTAAGTTTGATGAAAAGCATGGAACGCAATTGATGTTTGCCCGTGTGGGGTTACAGGGTGTCACGCTCTTGCTGTTGCTTATTGCCCTTTATCTCGCAAACGTATAGCACCCTGAAAGAATAAAATCCGGCTAGTAAAATTTATCATGCATGGTGTAACCTAGCCATGTTTAAGGATACGTTGTTGCTCCCGGTTCCAGTCCCGCTCCTTGATAGTGGCACGCTTGTCGTGGGCCTTTTTGCCCCGGGCGATACCGATTTCCAGTTTTGCCCGTCCGTTTTTCCAGTACAGGGCCGTCGCGATCACGGCATGCCCCTTGCGCTCAACTTCCCCGATCAGGCGATTAATCTCTTTCCGGTGCAGGAGGATTTTACGTGTCCTTTTCGGGTCCGGGTTGATATGAGTGGAAGCCGTCGGTAACGGGGTGATCAGCGCGCCAAACAGATATGCCTCGCCGTCCTTTAACAGGATATAAGCGTCCCGTATCTGGGCCTTGCCGGCACGCAGGCTCCTGACTTCCCAGCCCTCCAGCACCAGTCCCGCCTCAAGGCGTTCATCGATGAAGAAGTCGTGTTTCGCCTTTTTATTGAGCGCGATGATTTTACCCGGATTTTTTTTCTTATCCTGTTGCGACATGGGGAAATGGCCGGTTACCGGACCTGGTGCAATATGAATCTGGAATTATAACAGTTAGGTGTCAATCCTGTGTTGAGTGATTAACCAATTTCACGGAGAATTGTTCTGAAATAATAACAGGGCAGGGGAAATGACGGTCAGGCGCAAATCCATCCATGGACAATGGTCGTCCCGGTGGGCGTTTATACTTGCAGCGACAGGATCGGCGGTCGGACTGGGTAATATCTGGCGCTTTCCCTACATCACCGGTGAAAACGGCGGCGGGGCATTCGTCATTATATACGTGCTCTGTGTGCTTATTGTCGGCATTCCCATAATGATTGCCGAGATCATGTTGGGGCGCCGTGGCCGGCAGAGCCCGATCAACACCATGTACACCCTGGCTGAAGAGGAGGGACATAGTACCAATTGGCAATACCTCGGCTGGATGGGCGTTGTCGCCGGTTTTCTGATCCTTTCCTTCTACAGCGTGGTTGCAGGCTGGACGATTGACTATGTCTTCCGGTCCGGTTCAGGAGTATTCACGCTGGCAACGGACAACGAGATAGCCGATATATTCGCAGCCTTGCTTAGTAATCCCGAGCGACTATTGGCATGGCACACCCTGTTCATGTCGCTGACCGTCGTCGTGGTATCCATGGGTGTGCAAAGCGGTCTCGAACGCGCCGTGAAGTTTTTAATGCCGACCTTGTTCATTCTCCTGGTGATCATGGTGGGCTATGCCATGTCCACAACCGGCTTCATGGAGGGGGTGACATATCTTTTCAAACCCGACTTTTCCCGCCTGACCTCGGATCCCGAGGTTGTTCTCGCCGCACTGGGCCAGGCTTTTTTCAGCCTGAGTCTCGGCATGGGCGCAATCATGGTCTATGGGTCTTACCTGCCGCGAAATACATCTATCGCCAGGACAACATTCACGATCGCCATCATGGATACACTTGTGGCCATTCTGGCCGGGCTTGCGGTTTTCCCGCTGGTGTTTACTTATGGCCTGGAAACTACCGAAGGTCCGGGACTGATATTCACGACACTGCCGATCGCTTTCGGCAAAATGCCCTACGGTCAGGTATT
Organism: Gammaproteobacteria bacterium; assembly: GCA_035471825.1. Lineage (GTDB taxonomy): Bacteria > Pseudomonadota > Gammaproteobacteria > Eutrophobiales > Eutrophobiaceae > DATIPP01. The sequence goes on along the minus strand of DATIPP010000213.1, from coordinate 6,810 downwards.
CGGCACCTGCTTTTTCGTACTGTTGCTGTTTGCTGCCTGGACTTCGGCCATATCCCTGCTGGAGCCGGCAGTCGCCTGGCTGGTGGAAAACCGGGGTGTGAAGCGACCGCGTGCCGCAGCCATGGCGGGATTGTTTGCCTGGGTCCTGGGCCTCGGGTCCGTGCTTTCGTTCAATAAATGGCAGGATGTGACACTGTTCGGCAAGACGTACTTCGACATGATGGATTACGTCACATCCAATATTATGTTGCCCCTGGGCGGGCTGTTCGTGGCGATTTTCGCCGCCTGGCTGATGTCTTCCGCGTCGTCACGTGACGAATTGCATCTGCACCCGGTTTCCTATGCCTGTTGGCGTGTCATTGTGCGTTACATTGCCCCGGTCGGAGTTCTTATCATCTTTTTAAACGCCATCGGCATTATCTAGTCAGCCGGCGCGGACAGTTGCACAATGGTAGAAATCCATAAAAGAGAGACCGTGCCCTACAGCGCCGATGAAATGTATTCCCTGGTCAACGATATTGAATCCTATCCCGATTTTTTGCCCTGGTGTAAAAACGCCGAGATTCTCGAGCCCGGCACCGGGCGATTGAAGGCGCGTATTTATCTCGAGGCCGGCAAGATCAAACAGTCCTTCTCAACGCAAAACACCATGCAGCCGGGTAAAAGCATCGATATGAAACTGTTGGAAGGACCGTTTAAATTCCTGACGGGTCACTGGCAATTCGATGCCATAGACAATAACACTTGTACGGTGAAACTCGATATTGCGTTTGAATTCAAAAACAAGCTCCTCAAACTGGCGCTCAGCGGAACATTTCACCGGATTCTGGATACCCTGGTGGATTCCTTTGTTCGCCGGGCGGAGTCAGTCTATGGCCGACGGTGACAATATACACGTGGAAGTAGTATATGCCCTGAAACATGATGCCTGTTTACTGGTGCTTGATGTCCCGCGGGGTTCCACATTGCGGGAGGCGATCAGTTATTCGGGTATCCTGAAGCGTTTCCCGGAGATAGATCTTTCGATAAATCCGGTCGGTGTTTTCAGTCAACCCCGGAAACCTGATGATATCGTGCAGGATGGAGATCGCATCGAAATCTATCGTCCTTTGCAATTTGATCCGAAAGAAGCCAGGCGTCTTAGAGCAGATCAAAAAACCGGCACCACTGGCGGCACCCGAAAATAGGTGTATCAACACGGGGGAAATGTCATGCAAGAACTGGATGTAACCTGGATTCGGGCCATCAAGGTCTGGTGGAGTATGGTCTGGCGCGTTATTGCTGTCAGTATCCTGGCGGGTATAGCGATCAGTGTTGTCGTGGGTTTTATTGCCGGAATATTCGGCTATAAAGAAGGCGTGCAGGTAATAACGCAATTACTGGGTATTATTACCGGGATACCGATAGGCGTCTGGGCGGTGAAGGTCGTTCTCGGCATGGAGTATGCGGACTTTCGCGTTGCCCTCTTGCCTTCATCGGAAGCGTTACTGGAACAACAGCTGGCAAAACAGAAAACAGACAGTTAGAATTGCCCGCCAGCCTCTTCGAAGATCTCAACATCACGGCGGTCCTGCTCGGTTTCTTCGCCGGTCTGTTCGCTGTCCCTTTCCTCAGCTGTGATCCGGTCCCAGAATCGGGCGAACAGCCCTTTCTTTTCTTTTTTGGCCAGGGACTCTTCTTCATCAGCGGCGATTTCCTCTTCCCCTGTCTCTGATTCCCCGTCTGTTACCTTTTCAATGGGGGTTTCATCCTCGAGTTCCGGTGTCTCGTCGACATAGGTGTCGCTTTCAACGGATTCAACTTCTTCGGAAACCGGTTCCTCTTCATTCTTCTTGTCGTTACTGAAAGTTACCGTGTCCCAGGCACGGTCAAAGATTCCTTCCTCGTAATCCTCGATTGGCACCACGACTGTTTTCTCACGCGTGGCTTCATCAATCACAGTCGGGTTGTTTGTTACCTTGATATCTCCGGCAACATGAGACAGCTTGTCGTCCTTGAAGAAGACCGTGATATGGCGTTGTTGCCGCTCGCCGTCACCGGGCTCAAAGCTGTAAACATACTCCCAGCGATAGCTGTGAAACGGGTCTATCAACATCGGTGTGCCCATGATGAAACGGACCTGTTCCTTCGTCATGCCCGGTTTGAGCTGGTTGATCATGGACTGGTCAATGACGTTGCCTTGCTGGATATCGATCCGGTAGACAAACGGTGCCTTCCAGGTACCATCGGTGTTCCTGGCGCAGCCTGCCAGTACCAGCAGACTGATGGTGATAATGTAGATGGATCTGGGCATGGGGAGTGGGGAGACTCGTTATTGGATATATTGATTGTAACTGAATGAACGCCAAAGGACACCCGGGGCCCGGGATCACGACAGATCCGGCTTCATTGGTTATAATATGAAGCATTACAATAGATTAGGAGGCTCTGTATGGAAGCGCAGGACCTGAAAAAAGCCGGCCTCAAGGCCACTTTGCCAAGGATCCGGATCCTGGAAATTCTCGAGGAGGCCGACGAAAAACACCTCAGTGCCGAAGACGTTTACAAGATCCTGCTCGACAGCGAAGAGGAAGTCGGGCTTGCGACGGTCTACCGGGTGTTGACGCAGTTTGAGGCGGCAGGTCTGGTAATCCGGCACCATTTCGATTCCGGTCACTCCGTGTTTGAACTTAACCAGGGCGGCCATCATGATCACATGGTATGCCTGAAGACCGGCAAGGTGATCGAGTTTGAAAACGAGGAAATCGAGCGCCTGCAAAAGGAGATTGCAGACAAGCACGGCTACGTGCTGGAGGACCACAGCCTGGTGTTGTATGTCAGCCCAAAGAACAGCAAGAAGTCATAAGCGATAAGTCACAAGCCGGAAGGTACTTGTCACTTATAACTTGTGAGTGTTTATCATTTCTTCCGCATGCTTGCGACTTTGATCAGTGATTTTCAACCCGCCAAGCATCCGTGCGATCTCTTCAATTCTTTCCTTTTTGTCGAGTGCTGCCACAGTGGTTAGTGTGGTTTTGGCATGGGTCGATTTGTTTACCAGCAGGTGGTTATGGCCGAGTGAGGCCACCTGCGGCAGGTGGGTGACGCAAAATACCTGGCGCTTGTCGGCGAGACGGCGCAGCAGATTACCCACGATTTCGGCAACGCCGCCACCGATCCCGGCATCGACCTCGTCGAAAATCAGTGTCGGCTGGCCCTTGTCCCTGTTGGCGATGACCTGGATGGCGAGGCTGATGCGTGACAGTTCGCCGCCGGATGCTACCTTGCTGAGCGGTTGCAAAGCCTGGCCGGGGTTCAGTGACACCCGGTATTCCACCCGGTCCTCGCCGTCCCGTCGCGGAGTCTCTCCCTCGTTGAAATCCAGTTCGATCTCGAATTGCCCGCCGGGCATGCCAAGTTCTTTCAATTGGGCAGTGATTTCCTTGTCGAGTTTTTTTGCTGTTTTTACCCGGCGGTCATGGAGTTGCTTACTGGCTGCCCGGTAATCTGCAAGGGATTGTTCCAGCTGCGTGGTTAATTCCCTGACACGTTCCTCGCTGCCTTCCAGCCCGGACAATTCCTCTTTTAACGTAATGAGATGACCGGCGAGTTCCCGCGGATGGATATGATGTTTGCGTGCAATGTCGTTGAAAGAGGAAAGCCGTTCTTCTACCGTTTGCAGTTTTTCCGGATCGAGTTCGAGGCTGTCCTGGTAATGTCGCAGTTCATCCACAGCTTCGTTGATCTGGATTCCGGCCCCGTCCAGCAATTCGATAGTGCCGGAAAGCCCCGGGTCATAGCGCAGGACATCCTGTAAGGCATGCTGGCTTTGATGGAGTTGCGTGAGCAGTGATTGATTCTCCCCGGACAGGTTGTTGAGCACCAGTTGGGAGGTCTCCAGCAAGCGTTGCGTGTTGGCGAGTCGGGTGTGCTGTTCCTCGAGTTCCTGCAGTTCCTCTTCCTGCGGGTCGAGCGTTTCCAGTTCCTCTACCTGGTAACGCAGTAAAGCCAGGCGTGCCTCCCGGTCCTGTCCGGAACCGGTCAACTGTTCGAGTTCCACCGTGGCGGCCTGCCACTCGTCATAATGTTGCCGGACAGCCTGCAATGCTTCCTGGTGCTGGCCGAATTCGTCCAGCAGTTGCCGTTGTGCGTCGCGCTTCTGGAGTGACTGGTGTGCATGCTGGCCGTGAATATCGACCATGGCTTCGCCGAGTTCCCTGAGTAATTGCGCCGGTACCGGGCTGCCGTTGGCATATCCCCGCGAGGGCCCGTCGCGCTTGATAACACGGCGCAGCATGAGTTCGTTGTCGTGCTCGATATCCTGTGCCGCGAGCAATCCGGAAATGACAGGATTGTCATTAATCGCGAAGATCGCCGAGATTTCCGCCTGCTCACAGTGGCTCCGGATGATGTTGTTTTCGGCGCGGTCTCCGAGTACCAGTCCCAGGGCGTCGACGATAATGGATTTACCGGCGCCGGTCTCGCCGGTGAATACGGTCATTCCGCTGTCGAAGGATACCTCCAGCTCCTCGATAACGGCGAAATTCCGGATGTGCAGGTGTTTCAGCAATTCGGTCAGCCCCAGCGGAGTTTGGCGCGCAGGATACTGAAATAATCATGATCGGCGGGGTGTATGAGGCGGATTGTCTTGTTCTTTTTCATCACGCAGACGCGGTCACCTGAATCCAGTTCCTGCGATATCTCGCCGTCACAGGTCAGCCGTGCATGATCAATGTCCCGGGTACCGACAACGATTTCCACCTTGCTGTCCCCGTGGATCACGATCGGGCGGTTGGTCAGGCTGTGGGGGCAAATCGGCACCAGGACCAGCGCATCCAGTGACGGGTAAAGAATCGGTCCGCCGCCGGAGAGCGCGTAGGCGGTGGAACCGGTCGGCGATGACACGATGACGCCGTCCGAACGTTGCCGGTGCACGAATATGCCGTCCACCCAGATCTCGAATTCAACCAGGCGGGCAATATTCCATTTCTGCAGGATGACATCATTGAGCGCGTTTTTTTCCATCAGGAGTGTACCGTTGCGGTAGACTTCGCTGTGCAAGAGAAACCGTTCATCTTCGGCGAAACGTCCGGCGAGGATCTCGTCCAGATCCTGGCTGATTTCGTCGGCCGGGATATCCGCGAGGAAACCGAGACGGCCGCGGTTGATACCGAGCAATGGGATTTCATGATTGCAGGCAAGGTGGGCGGCCTTCAGCATAGTGCCGTCACCACCTATCGCGATCACCAGGTCCGCGTTCGCACCGAATTCTGACTCAGCGGTCACCGGCAGGTCCTTGTTGCTTGCGATGCGGGCACAGCATTCATCCAGTTCAATAATGCGATCATTGCGTAACAGGTAATCGATCAGGTAGTCCAGTGTCTCGGCGACTCTGTCTGACTCGGTGTTGGTGATCAGGGATATGTGATTGAACATGGATTTGTGGGTTATTGTTATCTGGCCGTCCGGGCAGGTACGTTAGCATGACTGTACGGGTGCGCCAATAAGAGGCCATCCCGGATTTTGCCCGGTTGTCCTTTTCCAGGCCTGTTTCCCTGCCGGATGAAGGACGGTGGCGCCGGGAGAATCCGGCAGTTTTTGCACTCTAACCCGCAGAGTGCTAAATTTTGACCGCAGTTACCGGATTAAACTGACCCATGCCACAATCAACGATTGACCCAAGCCAATTACCGGAACGTAACCTCTACCTTTTCCGTGCCCTGATCGAGCATTTCATCCATGACGGGCAACCTGTCGGCTCCCGCACGCTGGCACGTGATACCGACCTGGATCTCAGTCCGGCTACGATCCGGAATATCATGGCCGATCTCGAGGACATGGGTTTGTTATATTCGCCGCATACCTCGGCGGGCAGGGTACCTACCGTCATGGGTTACCGGTTGTTTGTCGACAGTTTGTTGCGGGTCAATAAACTGAACAGCAGGGAAATCCAGCGCATCGCCGAAGAGCTGAATCCTGACCAGGACCAGCAGGCCCTGTTACGCCGGACCTCGGACATGTTGTCCGATATAACGAAATTTGCCGGCGTGGTGATGTTTCCACGCACAAGCAGCCACGCGCTGAAACATGTCGAGTTTGTTTCGCTCTCCGATAACAGGGTGCTGGTCATACTTGTTATTGATGATCATGAAGTTCAGAACCGGATCATCCGCACGTCCCGGGTTTACTCGGCATCCGAATTGCAGCAGGTGTCGAATTACCTGAACCAGGCATATGCCGGCAAGGACCTGTCCGAAATCCGCAGAGAATTGCTCGTCGAACTGAAAAAACTGAAGGACGACGTCAATCAACTGGCCCGGACCGCCATTGAAATGGCGCAACAGGCACTGAATAAAAACGCCGATGAAGACGGTTATGTCCTGGCCGGCCAGACCAACCTGATGGATATCGCCGAACTCTGTGACGTCGAGCGTCTGAAAAAGCTGTTCGAGAGCTTCAACCAGAAAAGCGAAATCCTGCAACTGCTTGAACAGTCCATCAATGCCAAGGGCGTGCAAATCTTCATCGGAGAAGAGGCCGGTTACGATGTGCTGGATAACTGCAGCGTTGTCACCTCGCCATATGAGTCCGATGGACAGATCCTGGGCGTTCTTGGTGTAATCGGACCCACCCGCATGCATTATGAACGGGTTATCCCCATCGTGGATATTACGGCCAAGATGCTGGGTTCAGCCTTGAAATCCAGCAAATAAACCCCATGTCCCGTAGCAAACGGAGGCCATCGGGCCTCTGTTGCGTTTAGACGGGCGCATTCGTCAATGACCGCAAGAAAGAAACAATCCAGACCCCAGGGAGATCAACCGGAAATGG